>DCFS01000198.1:9958-24585 GCA_002319875.1 Treponema sp. UBA1798
GTCTGCTATGGATTTAGTACTTGTTCCGTATCTGGACAGAATGTAAATCTTAGAAACTTTTCGATACAGTTTATGGAGCACAGGATAGTGTTCCGGCTCCTGTTATGGGAAATCGACGATTATGATCCACGTTCCCCCTTGGTAATTGAGAAAACAGCTGATACACAGGTGCAATAAAGTTTTGACATATTATGAATTTCTGGAAATGTCTGATAATTGTATTTTACTGATAATCAGCCGCCAGGGGAGTTTTTAACGGATATTTGCTACAAACTCGAAAAATAAATAGAACAGCAGTATATCAAAATTGGAATCAGTTTTTAGGCAGCAAAGACTAAAGAATAATCTGGTTCGTATGACGGCAATATCATTCCCCCCGCATCAGACTTCTTACAGGTTTATGTGTGATGAGGGGGTAATATCCCGGTTACCGGGTTGTAATCGGCTGTATAAAATCCCCGCCTGCAATATTTTTAGAAACAGCATACCCCGCTGTTGCGGGGTTGTTTATTACGATTGTCAGAAGGGCAATAAACTATTTATACCTGTTAGAAAGGTTTGAATGTCGCACCAAGACTGAACAGGAATACCTTTTTGTTGAGATCCATGTTCTGGTAAGTTTTTTCGAAGTATTTTGTATACACCATTCCGGCAGCCACAACGGTCAGATTTCTTAAAGCCTTTACTTCTGCACCTGTTCCAATCGTAATACTGTTGAGTACAGGACTAAACACATTATTTGATGTACTGTTGCTTCCCTGGTTGCTGTACATAAACCCGGTACTGGCCGTGACAGTGTTATTGACCTTATAATCAGCACCGGCTCCAGCTTCCCACGAATTATCATAGTCGTAAGATGAACCGGTCAGAACATTGTCCATGTCCGCCTGTTCATTGAAGTAATAGTTAAAACTTGTATTGATATAAAGAGGGTCCGTAAGCTGGTAACCGGCACCGAGATTCAATACTGCCGGCAGATCATTATGGAATGTATCGCCTTCAGAGACACCAAGCATTTTTGAGGCAAGACTGCCGTTGAGAGAATCGAATTTAAAATTGAGTTTTGTGATTGTCTGGTACTGGACGCTCAGATCAAGAACGGCTGTAGGTTTAACATGCAAACCAAAGATACCGCCGAAGCCGATCCCTGATGCATCGTAACCTACTTCGTCGCTTCCGCCATTCAGGGCTGAAAGCGACGAAGATTCCAATGAAAGATTCTGGCTGCCCTGGAGAAGGCGACCTGCCGCTGAAACGGAAATCATGTCATTGATACGATAAGACGCACCGAAGATTTCACCAAACGTAACAGAATATACACTCAGTGAATGATCATTTGCAGCCGCGTTAAATAGAGCTGCGTAGGCAGGTGATACGGATGCATATGCCTGTGCTGTTTTTACGAGCATACCGTATGTAGCGTAGGTTCCATCCTTGTAATCAAGTTCCCCGCCTCCGGCGAATACAGCAAAGCCGCCGAACAGTGCCCAGTTACCGTTTTTATATACGGCGGCAGCATTGGGATACAGATACACATTTTTCTTATCTTTATATGTGGTACCATTTGCTTCATCAGAATATTCCTTAAAAACAAACTGGTTTCCAACCTCGAAATACAGTCCGTCATCCATAAAACCGGTACCTGCAATATTATAGAATACTGCTTCGGGGCGTTTATTTTCGGTATTCCGGCTGGGATTACGCAGATATCCTGTACTGAGATTTGTTTTATTGTCGATACCGCCGGCAAAAACAGCAGTAGCACACAGTGAAAGTGCTGCAAAAGCAGTAATTTTTTTCATCATAAAACTCCTTATTATGGACAGGGCAAAGGATCCTGTTTTATGCAGTACTTATTCCCTTCTTTGAAGAAACGCGCATTGCTCTGTCCGGTCAAGGAAATATAACATAGTAAAAAAAATTAGACAATACAAAAAGACACAAAATGTCATAGTAAAGATTAAAAAATTAGACATTAATAAATTAATTTAATGGATGATGGTGTTTTTGAAAGTAACAGACTTTTGAAAGTAGCGCAATATTTTATTCGTGCGGAGGTTTTACTGCCGGCTCTTGGGTCGTGTGAAGGGCGATTAAATCCCGGCTTCGATACCTTTAGAGAACTCCATCCAGTGCTGTTTGCAGCGGAACAGGTGATTATTTTTCACTTTGGGATCGTCTTTATATATCCCTGTATCCATTATTGATTGACGTTCCCGGCCTGTTATGCCAGAATAAACGGTATGGAAAGAGCCTGTTGTTTTTTTTTGCTTGGCTTCGTGCTGCTGGTATCCGGCTGCGGTCATAAAGTACCGGAAATGACGCTTGAGGAAATCGAGAGTATCCGGAATGCCGGTAACTCTGGAATACTGACTGAAACGAAGGGTAAACCATGGCAAGGCCAGGTTTTCGTACCGGGAAAAACAGGTGGCATCTGGTATTCATCGATAACCGGTGATCCGAAAAGTTTTAATGCGCTTATCGGTGAAAGGGACGCGGAAACGGATGGAATAATTGAGATGATGTCCGATTCCCTTATCGAGTACGATTATGTAAAAAAAGCGTGGAAACCACATGCAGCATCTTATCGTGTCGAAGTAAACGAAAAAGCAGGTACTCTCGATGTCTATTATACACTACGGAGCGATCTGTACTGGACATATTTTGCAATGAATAGCAAAGTACCGGTTACATCGGATGATATAGTATTCTGGTATAACGATATTTATGGAGATGAAGCATGCGGCAGTTCTGCATATAACAGTCAGTTTGTTACAATGCCGGACGGTTCTGAGAAACATATCCCGATAGAAAAAATCGATGATAAAACATTTGTATTCCATTTCCCGAGGATAGATGCCGATCCGCTGCTTGCAACCAATATGAGTATCTACCCGTCGTTCATATACCGTAAGGCTAAAGAACGAGGCGGGGTAAAGGCTGTAAAGGATCTGTTCAGTGTTGCGGTTGACCCGAAAATGATACCATCCTGCGGTAAGTGGTATCTGACCGAGTATACACCCGGTCAGCGGCTTGTTTTTCATCGTAATCCATATTACTGGGACAGGGATAAAACCGGTATCTCAATACCGTATCCGGAGCAGAAAATAGTACAGATTGTAGGTGATACAAATACACAGTATCTTTTGTTCCGGCAGGGAAAACTTGAAGCCTATGCTCCCCGTCCGGAAGAATTGGATGAAGTTGTAAACCGGCAGGGAAAGGACTATACAGTTTATAACTCGAAAGGTAGTCTGGGGGCTGCATTCTGGAGCTTTAACCAGAATCCGAAGAATCAGGATCAGCCGTATTATAAGTGGTTTACAAAAAAAGAATTCAGGCAGGCTATGAGCTGCCTTATAAACCGGGATCGTATAATATCGCAGACATACCGGAGTCTTGCTGAACCGAAGTATACTTTTTTTCCTGAAGGAAATCCTTATTATAACGCCGATATAGTTCTTCAATACCGGTATAACCATTCACAGGCAGAAATGCTTCTTGAAAGAGCTGGATTTGTAAAACACAGTGATGGTTTTCTGTACGACAGCGACAATAATAAAGTAGAATTCGACCTGACCGTTCCGTCTGTAAATACTATATGGAGCGATATTGCGCAGATTATTACCGATGACTGCGCCCAAGAAGGTATAAAGGTAAATGTCCGTCAGATGGATTTCCAGAAAATAGTGGAGCAGCTGACTTCAACCTATGACTGGCAGTCGGTTATTCTTGCTTTTGCGGCAAATATGTTCCCATCGCAAGGAAGCAATACCTGGCCTTCTACCGGAAATCTGCATTTGTGGTATCCTTTGCAGAAAAAACCTGCAACAGACTGGGAAGCTCGTATTGATTATCTTTATAATGAAGGTTGCCATACGATTGAACACGATAAGGCTAAAAAAATATGGGACGAATACCAGCAGATACTGCTCGAGCAGAGCCCTATTATATATCTTGTGCGTGGCCGGGGATTTTTTGCGCTTCGTAACCGATGGGATCAGACGAATATGTATTTTGATAATATCGGCGGAGCCCAGACTGACTATTTATGGCTGTCCCAGAGGTAGAAATGTAATGAAAAAAATTTTAAGAACTGCAGGATATTTAATTTCGTTGCTGTTTATACCATGGTATGCGTTCAGAAAGCGGATGCCGCTCATCTCGTTTACATTCGGGCGACTGTGTACAATGCTTGTAATGCTTTTCCTGCTTGGTTTTGCCATGTTTGGTCTTATGGAACTGGCTCCCGGCGACATTGTCGATCAGCTGATGACTCAACAGTTAATGGCCAGTGCCGGTGGAACAGGCGGAAAAAGCCAGACAGCCGGAAACCAGAAAGACTTTTCTGCTGAGCAGCTTACAAAAACGCGTGCTGAACTCGGTCTCGACAAGCCGTTTTATGTGCAGTATTTCCGCTGGCTGAACCGCGTTGTTGTACATCATGATCTCGGAATCAGTCTGATATCGCAGGCGCCGGTCGGGTTTCTGATAAAAACCAGACTTATAAACTCTATTGTCCTGAATGTGATATCGCTCATATGCATCACGGTTATTTCTTTTCTCCTTGGGGTTTATTTTTCGAGCAAAGCTGGTACGAACGTAGATGTTGCAGCAACATTTTTTGCTCTGTTTCTGCATGCCTTCCCTGGCATACTGCTTCTGATCCTGCTACAGCTTTTTGCTTCGGTCTCAGGTATTTTTCCTGTGACAGGATATCCTGACTTTCCATATGCGTCTGATCCCATAAAATTTATATTCAGCTATACATATCATATATTTCTTCCACTGCTGGCATCCTTCCTGGGTGGAATTGGCGGTACAATGCGTATGATCAGGGCAACGATGCTTGATCAGATGGGAATGCCGTATATCATGGCATTGCGCGCACGAGGAATCAGTGAACGCCGCATTTACCTGTATCATGCTTTTCGCAATACACTGAATCCTTATATAACGGGTAGTGCCAATCTTCTTGCCGGTCTATTCAGTGGTTCCCTGGTGCTTGAGATTATTTTTTCATATCCGGGAATTGGCCGGCTGATGTATGAAGCGGTCCTTCAGGAAGACATAAACCTTGTACTTGCGAACAGTATGTTTATTTCGTTTCTTGTACTCGCCGGTATGGTTATTTCTGATGTGCTGCTCGCGATTGTTGATCCGCGCATTCGTTACGGAAAGGTTTAAGGTATCGAGATGAAAAAATTCCTGAAGTTTTTGAAGACACAACCGTTTGCGCTGGTATCACTTATTGTTATTATCTTTATGTATGTTGTAATGGCAGGTGCGGAATTTTTTGCGCCATACCCTGCTACGCAATCATTCGCCAGCGATTCATTTCATCCGTCAAATGTTGAACTGTCAGCGAACGGTATCGTCGTACGTGAATGCCGTGTGCTTGATCCTGTTGCCTGGCAGTACGCACGAGTCAAAGGGCTTACGCACCAGTTACATTTTTTTGTGCATGGTTCAAAGTACAAAATCCTGGGGATTATATCATGCGATTTTCACTTGTTTGGTACTCTTCCTGATGTCCACACAGGAGAATCATACCCTGTCTTTCTGATTGGCGCTGATAACCTCGGGCGGGATCTTTTCAGCCGCATAGTCTACGGTAGCCGTATTTCATTGACTATCGGTTTTGTCGCATCTGCTATCTCACTTTTACTGGCTATTCTTCTCGGAGGGCTTGCTGGTTATTATGGTGGAGCTGCTGACTGGGGAATCATGCGTTTTGCTGAATTTTTCATGCTGATTCCTGGTCTGTATCTCATCCTTTTTCTTCGTTCGCTTTTAAATACGTCAATGGACAGTGGGACTGCATATATGATCATTACTGTCATTCTTTCCCTGGTAGGCTGGCCAGGGAGTGCACGAACGATCCGCGGTATGATTCATTCTGTAAAACGGGAAGAGTTTATTATGGATGCAGGACTTGAAGGAATTCCTTCAACTGTTATTATTTTTCTTCATATTATTCCGCAGATAGCCAGTCTGCTGATAGTCAGCATAGCACTCAGTATTCCCGGTTTCATTATGAGTGAAACGACGCTTTCATATCTTGGTCTTGGCATAAGCGATCCGGCGGTCAGTTGGGGTTCTCTTATAAATCGTGATATTTCCACGCTGAACAATTTGCGCAATTATCCATGGCTTCTGACTCCGGTACTGCTTCTGCTCGTCGTTACGCTTGCTTTCAATTTTCTGGGCGATGCATTGCGGGATTATTTCGACCCGTATCATGCGGTTTTTCATACATGGAAAAAGATAAAAAAAACACATAGAAGACAGGAAATACCGGTACGCCGAATGCATGCCGCCCCCGTTTCGAATATGCTGCTTTCGGTTCGTGATCTGCATGTAACTTTCAATATATTGCGCGGCGCTGTCCGTACAAGAATTTCCGCTGTCAGGGGAATTTCGTTTGATATGGCAAAAGGGGAAATACTAGGTGTTGTAGGTGAATCAGGAAGCGGCAAGTCTGTTTCCATGGCTGCTGTCCCCGGGCTTTTACCGTCAAATGCTGAAATATTCGGATATATTTATTATGACGGTATGGAACTTTCATCTTTTTCGCAGAAGGAGCTGAGACTGTATCGTGGAAGAAAAATAGGACTGATCTTTCAGGAACCGGGGCGTTCCTTCGATCCTTTACAGAATATAGGTAGTGTCTTTTGGGAGACGTTCCGGAATACAGATTCCCGCATAACAAAACGGAACGCATATGATAAAGCGGAAAAACTTCTGGCTGAAGTAGGACTTCCGGATCCACGCGGAAGGCTTGTAAATTATCCTCATCAGTTTTCCGGTGGACAACTGCAGCGGATCAGTATTGCCCTTGCGCTGGCACAGGGGTGTGAACTGCTGATAGCTGACGAACCTACGACAGCGCTTGATGTAACGATACAGGCCCAGATTGTTTCTCTTCTTGTAGAATTACGTAAAAAGAAAAATTTATCAGTGATTTTTATAAGTCACAATATAGACCTTGTAGCGCATATCTCTGATCGCATTATCGTTATGTACGGAGGACTGATCATGGAAAGCGGAACAGCTGTACGGATAACGGAACATCCTGCCCACCCATATACAAAAGCTCTGCTGGCATCTTCTCCGAAATTCGGAAGTCACTATACTGAAGGTTCTCTGTCATCAATACCAGGAAAAGTAACGGATCCTGCTTCTCCTGAACCAGGATGTCCTTTTGCTCCCCGGTGTACCTATTCGCAGGATATATGCAGGCAGAAGGATTTTTCCTGCCCGGAAATGGCCGGAAGAGGAGGCAGATCATGACAGGAACCGATATGCAGTCTGATGCAATTATTCTGCAAGCTGATCATCTTTCAAAGCAATTTGATCTGCATGAAGGTTTTTTTGCCAGAGCGGGAAAAATTGTGTATGCACTAAATGATGTTTCATTTGTAATTGCAAAGGGTGAATCTTATGGGCTGGTCGGCGAATCTGGTTGTGGTAAGACTACAACAGCCAGGCTTCTTATAGGTATGTATAGACCTGATAGTGGAAGAGTACTATATTCTGATTCAAAGATGGATATAGCTCTTCTTAAAAAAGAAGCGCTGAAGTCATACAGGGAGAAAATAAAGTATATCTTTCAGGATCCTGCTCGCTCGCTTAATCCACGTATGAGTGTTTTCGAAATACTCACGGCCGCTCTTCGTTATTCATCGCAGTGGAAAGACAGGGATGACGCATACGCACGGGCAGCTGAGATTATTGAAGAGGTAGGATTAACTTCTGCCGATCTTGAACGACGTTCGTCGGAATTTTCAGGAGGGCAGCGTCAGCGTATTTCCATAGCACGGGGCCTTATCATGGAACCGGAATTGCTGATCTGTGATGAAATTGTTTCTGCACTTGATGTTTCCATTCAGGGGCAGATTCTGAATCTGCTGCAGGATACCAAAAAGAAGCGGAATCTTGGGTATCTGTTCATTGCGCATGATTTGAAAGTATCTTGCTGGTTTTGTGATAGAATCGGTGTAATGTATCGCGGCATTCTGGTAGAAGAGGCGCCTGCTGCCAGTTTATATAAAACTGCGCTTCATCCGTATACGCGGCTGCTCTTTGATGGGGCTAAGGGAGCATGGACGCAGAGTTCTGCTGAAGTTAAGACAACTCTTAAAAAAGAAAATGGTTGTCCTTTTGCGCATCGCTGTCCGCTTGTATCAGACAGATGCAGAGAACAATGCCCGGACTTGGTTCAGACTTCTGCAACACATAAAGTACGGTGCTGGGAAAAACAATAATCATACGGGATGTTTTCAAAACGCTACATTGATCAGTTATCCTGGTGTGATATGTTCATTTATTTATTATCTATTTGACTGTTGACGGTTTATCAGACGTTTCTTTTTTCCAGTTATGTATAAATGTTTCGTATGCGGCTATTTCTGCAGAAATTACCTGATCCTGAAGTGATCCCCGGCCTTCCCAATTATTGTCTTCTATATTATAGAGTGCCTTCAAAGTTTCCTGAAGCATATCTACAGTAAGAGCTGGATCACGTGCCCGCCTGCGTTCGAGTCCACGCAATTCTTCATCATAAATTTCATTGTACTTATTGTTCATTATTTCTTCAGCCGGTATCATACTGTTTTCTATAATACAGTACGGAATAGACTTTTGCAATGAGTTATAGTATAGTATTTCCTATGGAACAGGACAAACAGAACACTCCTGAAGTTCTCGAAGCGAGTTTCAGGGAAATGTGTGATTTACTTGCAGGGACGAATGATCCTCTGTTTATTTACGATTTCTTGGTCTGCCTGTTTACCCCGGCTGAACGTAGGGATTTCGCGAATCGATGGCTTCTGGTAAAAGAAATGGATAAAGGCAGAACCCAGCGTGAGATTGCTCATATGTTTGGTATGTCGTTGTGCAAGATTACCCGCGGTTCCAAGGAATTGAATAAGACTGGTAGTGCATTCCGCAGAATGCTTGATATCCTTTATAATAAAAAGTAGGTTATATTTCAGGAAACGCTGATTAAATTCACCGGAACTTAATCAGCGTTTTAGCAGCATATTTCGTTAGTTTTTCAGCAATTGTGCTATTTCAGGGCGTTGCCAGTTTACGGCGATGTCATAGGCAGTCTCTCCGGAAATATTCTTTATGGTCCGGTCAAGGCCAACTTTTATCAGTTTGGCAACTGTATCCGCTGTGGCGGTTTTTGCAGCATAATGGAGAATACCATTACCTTTTATATCAGTTTTTGTTCCTGCATATTTTACCATATATCCCAGCGCGATACCGTCTTTTTGAGCCATTGCAAGGGTCAGGGAACATGAACCACTGGAGTCTATTGTAATAAAGGGATTGGCACCATTCGCAAGTAATTCTTCGGTAATATCATTCTTTCCGGCAGAAACAGCGAGTGCCAGCGGTGTATATCCTTTTGCGTTGCGGTTATCTGCAGGATACCCGTCCTTTAAGAGAGCAGTCAGAATGTCTGGGCGTATGTCGTTTTGGATTGCGATATGGATAATTGTGTTACCGTCTGAGTCTGTTATATTTCTGTCTTTCCCTGCAGCTGCGCGTATGACAGTTTCGTTCTGTTTCAGCGACAGGGAAAATGGTGTGTTGCCATTTATATCTCGGGATAGAGGATTACCTCCAACCTTGTAGATCATTTCGATAATGGGGACACTTCCTGTAAGGACTGCTTCATGTGATGCATTTTTTCCATCCATTTCCTGGATATTCGGATTTGCACCGGCATCCAGCATTAGTGAAATAACATCCTGATTCTGGCTGCGGATGGCATCGATGAGGATTGTGCGACCTGTTGCATCGGCTATATTCGGATTTGCGCTATTTTCGAGCAGCAGCTGCGTCATTTCTTTTTTACCGCTCAGAGCAGCTTCCGCCAGAGGTGTCATTCCCGCTGTGTTCTGTGCATTAATATCAAGTCCTATGTCGATAAGTCTTTGTGCAGAATGAACTGAATTCCACCGGCCTGCGGTATGAAGCGGTGTACTGCCCAGGTGATCTCGTACCGTTTTTGTTGCACCGCCTTTTATAAGAATGTCTATAATTTTTGTGTCATCGGTTTTGGCCGCATTGAACAGAGCTGTTTCGCCGTTGGCATTCATTTTGTCAGGATCTGCCCCTTTTTCAAGTATTGTGGTAACAGCCGGTTCGAGACCCCATTCTGCTGCGTAATGTAACGCTGTATTTCCGCTGCCATCTGTTGCGTTGATCGTTTTTGACGTGAGGATCCAGTCTGAAACATCTCCTCCTCTGGTAAGCGCAAGCCGGAGGGGTGAATCATTATGTGTATTGGTTGAAAATATATTTGCATCTTTTGAAAGTAACAGTTCTCCGACATCCCGTCTGTTTTTCTGTATCGCGAGATAGAGCGGTGAATCACCAGTACTGTTACGCATATTGATATCCCCGTTCAGGCTGAGCATATACTGGATCATTTCTACAGGAGCATCTTTCAGTATTGCCGTATGTAAAGGTGTGTTCCCTTCAGAATCATGTGAATTTATATTGCCTGCAGTTACGATTTTTTCAACCAGCGGCTGTCCCGAAGCTAATGCTTGTGTCAGCGGTGTACGTCCCTGGACATCTTCTGCATTTATATCTGCATTATTCTGGACATAAAATTTAATATGGTCATCCAGTTTATGTTCAATAGCAACAGCGAGAGGCGTTACGCCCTGCTTGTTTCGTGCATTTATGTCTGCTCCATATTTGACCATCTGTTCCAGTACAGGGACTTGGATTTCCATCATCGTAGCTATATGCAGCACTGTATCGCCGTACATATCTTTTGCTTTTGTATCGGCTTTATTTGAAAGTAGCAGAGTATACATCTGTTCCTGCTGCTTTTTAGGAATAATCAGAAGAAGAGGTGTTTTCCCCAGAGTATCAGCTGCATTTATATCAGCACCATGCTCCAGTAGAAGTGTTGCAATAGTGGAGTATCCATAGCGTACTGCTTCATGGAGCGGTGTCGCACCGGAAGTATCCTGTGCACTTACGGAAGCACCGTTTTCTGCAAGATATTCCGCTATACCATTTTGACCATTGGCTGCCGCGATATGAAGCGCTGTCTGACCTCCGTCGAACCGTAGAGACATATTTCGTGACAATACTGTTTCTTCGAAATAGCTGTAATCTCCCGGTACCGGTTCAGCCCCTGCTTTGAGCAGTTCGGCAGCTATCCTGACAGAAACCGCATCATCCGCATTTTTAAGGGCAATTGCCAGAGGCGTTATTCCATTTTTATCTTTTATTCCAAGCGGTAGTCCTTTCTTGATGCAATAGCCGATAGCTTTTTCATTACGTGTTTTCACAAAATAGTGTACAATGGATTCTCCATTAAGATCTCTCAGATCTCCGCTTCGTGTTGTAATCATAATATCATAGTAGATATCACTGCGTGCCAGCGCCATCTCGAGAGCTGAAGTACCGCTTCCGTCTTTTGTAAATATATCGCTTCCACTAGCGGCCAGATTACGTGCCGCATCATAACTGTCATGCTTTATTGCAACATGAAGGGGAATTTCACTGTTATAATTTTTCAGTGATGTATCGGCCCCCTTTGAGATCAGAAAACTGACAAGATCTGCGTCATTTTTTAATGCAGCAAGATGAAGCACGGTGTTACCGTTTTCATCTACAGCATTGATATCAGCTTTTGTCTGAAAAAGTTTTTTCGCATCGTCGATTCGTCCTGCCTGAACAAGCGCAAGTGCGGAATTTTCATCTGATTCCTGCTTTGTCTCTTTTTTTTCCGGTTGAGAAACACAGCCGGAAAGTAAAATCAGCGAAGCAGAAATAAAAATCACCGGAAAAATATGTTTTTTCATCATTACCCCTCTAAAAATATGGCGGAGTTTTTACGCCCTAATGTATAACAAAGATACCTATACATATAGATTATCGAGGGAAAACGTATAAGGATTAAGCTGTTTTTACTTTCCGGAACAATTACTGCATGTACCCCAGATGTTTGTCTGGATTTTTTGTGCAATGAAATTGTCCGGCAGCAGGCTGCAGCAGGCCGAATTAAATTTATCAAGTGTTTCTCTGTCAAATACATCAAAAACCTGTCCACACTTTAAACACTTGAAATGAAGATGTGGTGTAACGTCTGCATCATACCGGATTTTATCCTCTTCGATCTGAATTGTTTGTACAAGTCCGCAATCTGTGAAGAGTTTGAGCGTATTGTAAATTGTTGTACGCGACAGAGTCGGATAAGCAGGTGCAAGTGCAGAAAACATCATATCTACAGTCGGATGAACAGGATGTTCACACAGATATGCATAGATCGCTATTCTTTGTATTGAAGGCCTGATGCCCACTTCATTGATTACGGAAAAATAATTATCCGGCATCTGTATACTCCTCATTAGGACGGCATTTTCAAAATCTATATAAAATTTGAAAATGCCCGAGGTTATTATTATACGTTATTTGAAATAACGTGCAAGGAGGCCTCTAAAACCGGCACCGTGGCGGGCCTCATCCTTAGCCATTTCATGTACTGTGTCGTGTACTGCATCGTATCCCAGTTCTTTTGCACGTTTAGCTAATTTGAACTTGCCTTCACAGGCGCCTGCTTCAGCTGCGGCACGCATTTCAATATTTTTTCGTGTTGAATTTGTAAGCACTTCACCGAGCATTTCAGCAAAACGGGAGGCATGATCAGCTTCTTCATATGCATACCGTTTGAAAGCTTCCGCAACTTCCGGATATCCTTCCCGTTCTGCCTGCCGTGCCATGGCTATGTACATACCGACTTCACAGCACTCCCCGTTGAAATTATCTTTTAATCCCTGTACAACTTCTGAATCGAGATCTTTTGCTATTCCGACTGTATGCTCGCATGCAAAACCCATATCGGCTTTTTTTTCCTCGAATTTATCTTTTGAAGCTCCGCACTGGGGACATTTTTCCGGAGGATTATCTCCTGTATACACATAACCGCAAACTTTGCAAACCCATTGTTTCATATACTGTTCTCCTGTAAAAGATGCCTTGGAAAGGCAAAATATAAATGACTGCATAAGCAGCTTTTGTAATAAATAGCACTTTGTACTAATTACAAAAATAATATTAGAGCATAAATATAATTATGTCAATGCTTTTGTTTGAAAAAATCAGATTACCGTTCTCGCGTTTTGGTATATTTTTAAGAGATCTTCTTTCTCAAGGGGATGAAGTGTACCTACTGTTCTTGTCTGTCCGAAGGTGCAGTTATAAGCCAGTATTTTACACTGCTCATTGGTAAGATCTATTCCCAGTTCATGTATTGAAACCGGCATATTTATTGATTTAAAAAATGACTCCATTTTTGTTATACCTGCAAGTGCGGTTTCCTTTTCCTTTCCCGGTTCTGGTTCTGGCAGATCGAATACTTGGATGGCAAGCTGTACGAAGCGCGGAATGTCATAAGTATATACATACCGGGCCCAGCTTGCCCATACAGCGGCAAGGCCTGCTCCGTGTGTAACGTCGAACATACCTCCAAGTTCATGTTCCAGTTGATGTGTGGACCAATCACCGTTTCCGTATGGTCCGGTAAGTCCATTATGGGATAAACTGCCTGCCCACATGATTTCGGCACGGGCGTTATAATTATACGGCTCTCTGACAAGTAACTGTGCATTATGCATAACCGTTTTTATCAGCCCGACCGCTATTGAATCGATAAGTTGGGAATTATCGGTACTGCTGCAAAACCACCGCTCCAACGTATGCATGATGATGTCTGTACAGCCGCTTGCCGTCTGCCATGCAGGAAGTGTAAATGTCAGTTCCGGATTCATGATTGCAAATCTGGGGCGGCACAGATCATTGTTGTAACCCCTTTTCTGATTTTCATTTTCATTGGTTATAACTGATGAACTGCTCATTTCACTGCCTGCTGCTGCGATAGTAACGATGCAGCCGACAGGAGCACATGCTGAAGGCTTCTCCTTTTTCAGATAAATATCCCATACAGGGAACGGATTCGTAATACCATATGCAATGGCTTTAGCTGAATCTATCACTGAACCGCCACCAACTGCAAGGAGAAAATCTACACCCTCTTTTTTACACAGGGTTATTCCTTCCTCAACTTTCGAAAGTCGGGGATTGGGTTGCACGTCGCCAAGCATAACATACGAAATTCCTGTTGAACTCAAAGAGTTCCGAACCCTGTCCAGTAGGCCTGATTTAACTGCTGAGTGTCCTCCAAAATGGATTAGCACTTTTTTTGAATGCTGTTCTCTGATCAGCTCTCCAACGGTTTCTTCTGTTTTTCGTCCGAATATGACGCGTGTCGGTGTATAGTATTGAAAATTCTGCATGTGAAAATTATAGCATGTGTTTCCGTTTCAGTGAAGGAACTTTGAATCATAAAAATAGTCATTTTTTTTTGTTTATATATTGACACAGTCTACGGTTTTCTGTATAGTAAACACCATCACGGGGGCTTAGCGAAGCTGGTTTATCGCGCTGGCCTGTCACGCCGGAGATCACGGGTTCGAGCCCCGTAGCTCCCGTCTAACCCATTCGCTGGCGAATGGGTATTTTTTTCAGTGCAATTACCGGGCAATAGCGCAGTTGGTAGCGCGCTAGGTTCGGGACTTAGAGGTCCGCGGTTC
>DCFS01000171.1:0-9869 GCA_002319875.1 Treponema sp. UBA1798
GGGGGATTCAGGACGCAAGGCAGGATATATTACAGATGGCCGTATTAAAATTACCGGAACATAAAAAACAAAAACTTTGGTCTCTTTTTTTTCGTTTCTTACTGATTTCCAGCGTAATATGGATATCTTTTTTAGGTGTTACGCTCATTATAACATTACATGTTTCCTTATCATCCATGCAGAAAAAAATAGAAAAGGATTTGATTGCTACAGCGGTTACTCTGTCCAACAGCCTTTTTATCCGTCAGGCATTTGAAAATGGCAGGTGTCCGCCGGACTGCATTCGGTATTTGGATTCCCTTATCAGAAATACGGAAGATTTGGATATTATCACCGTTGCTAACCGGAATTCCATCCGTCTGTATCATGTCCGGCATGACTGTATCGGTAAGAAATTTGTAGGAGGGGATGAAAGCAGAGTTTTACAGACAGGAGAAATCTATATTACGGACAATAGCGGAACCATGGGAATGCAGCACAGAGTTTTTGCGCCAGTACGTACTACAGATGGAGCCGTTGCCGGTTTCGTAATGGCCAGTACAACGCTGGACAGTCTTCGTGGTTTATATAATCGTATTACTGTAAA
This sequence comes from Treponema sp. UBA1798, assembly GCA_002319875.1. GTDB lineage: Bacteria > Spirochaetota > Spirochaetia > Treponematales > Treponemataceae > Treponema_D. The sequence continues at coordinate 587 of DCFS01000171.1, forward strand.
CTATGCCATTTTGGCAGGAATAATGTTTATAATATCCCTTATTATTGCCGGAACACTTTCTCTTCTGATCCGGCATATGCTTTTAGGGCTTACTCCTGAAGCATTGATACATGGATATCTGGTACAAAGTGAAATTTTGAATAACATGAACGAAGGAATAATTTCAGTAGATTCCTGCGGACAAATACAACTGGTCAATATGGCCGCAGAAAAAATGCTTTGTCAACGTCAGGATTTAATCGTTGGCAGAAAAATAGATTCTTTGCTTCTGGCTGAAGACCGGACAAGTCTGCTTTATAAAAAACAGATTAATGCATCGACCTCAAATTCCAATGTTCTTTGTACTGTACTTCCTGCGAAAAATGAAAAGAAAAGAATCGGTACTACTTTGATTCTGACAGACAAATCAGAGGCTTTCCGTCTTGCAGAACAGCTGAACGGGACAAGACATATCATATCCCAACTGAGGGCTAGTCGCCATGAGTTCATGAATAAACTTCATGTTATTTCCGGTATGCTGCAAATGAACAGACAACTTGATGCATTATCATATATTAATGGTATCGCAGCAGACCAATCCAGAGCCATAGGGCCATTATTGGAGCATATTCATAATGCGAGTCTGGCAGCCCTTATTCTCGGTAAGCTCAGCAATATGAGGGAACAGGACATTACTTTTACGCTGCTGCCTAACAGTGAATTGCCTGAACATAGCACATATCTGTCGTCGGCAGAACTTGTCGTTATTATTGGTAATCTTCTCGAAAATTCCATAGAAGCTATTAACCTTCGAACAAATGACGGTCCCCGTAATATTGTCCTTCAGATCACGGAGGATGTACACGGGCTGCTTATTACAATTTCTGACACAGGAATGGGTATCCCTCCTGATGTCATGCCTCATATCTATGAAAATGGTTTCAGTACAAAAGCTGCAACGGGGAGGGGAATGGGCATGTGGCTGATTCGTACAATCATCGACAGGCATCACGGTACTTTTGAAGCAGATTCGGAAGCGGGTATCGGTTTCTCATTTACCATTTACGTTTTTGAAAAGCAAAATAACGCGGTACCTTTAAATCTGCAGCAGAATTCCTGACAGGAGAAAAAGTGGTGTTTCATGCTATTATAATAGAAGATGATCCAATGGTAGCACAGATAAATCGCCAATATCTCGAACGATTTAATAAATTTATTATAGAGGGGGTCTTTAATAATGGAAGGAAAGCGCTCGACTATCTGCGGAACAATCCCAATGATTTGATTATCCTTGATGTTTACATGCCTTCTATGACGGGAATACAATTTCTTCGTGAATTACGGTCGGAACAGATAGAAAGTGCTGTTATTATGGTAACCGCAGCTACAGAAACACAAGTCGTCAGCGATTCTCTTAAATTAGGAATCCTTGATTACCTGATTAAACCGTTTTCCTTTGAACGTTTTCAGAGAGCCATTCATATATATCTGAATAAAGCAGAATTACTTAAAAGCAATTCCATAGTAGATCAGAATGTTGTAGACCGTCTGATAAATAATGATTTTGAGACAGCAGAGCTGCATATGGAGTTAAGTAAAGGTCTTAACTATAAAACCCTTGAAACAATATATGGTTATCTGCAGGAACATCAGCAGGAAAAACTTACCTGTGAAAAGTTGTCATATGCTTCCTGTCTTTCAAAAGTTACAATCCGCCGATATTTGAATTATCTCATAGATACAGGTAAAGTTCAGAGCTGTATTGACTATGAAACCGGTGGACGCCCGAGAGTTCTGTATTATCTTAATCAGTAGTTTTTCGATCGTCATTGCCGGCATGCATGCTTGCAGTTATAGTATCAGTATGACTGTTGAACAACTGATTACCGATTACGGTGCGTATATATTCAATTATGCATGGAAACTTGCCTGTTCTCCGGACGAGGCTGAGGACCTTTCCCAGGAAACGTTTATACATGCATGGAAAAGACTTGATACGCTCAGAGACGGAAAAGCGGTCAAAGGCTGGCTGCGCCGTATCTGTTTCAACTGTTTTCTGATGAAGCACCGTACAAAAGACGGGCGGAGCCTGCAGTTTACCGCAGATGAGTCGCTTCTTGAAGGGGATGCCGACTGGCAGGCCGCAAAAAAGAGCCTGCCGCAGCCGGAAGAAGAAGTGCTTGTCGAAGAATCGGTGCGCGAAATGCAGAACGGCTGTTTTTATGCGATGGTCCGCCGTTTGACACTTGCTCAGCGTACTGCATTTTCGCTTGTCGATATGTTCGGTCTGACGGTACAGGAAACCGCGGAGCTGCTCGCTGTCTCTGAAGGTTCACTTAAGGCTCAGCTGTTCCGGGCCCGTATGAATCTCGATGCCTTTTTCTCGGATCACTGTTCCGTTATTTCTGTTGCAAATCCGTGCAGCTGTCGGGCGTGGCAGGAATTCTGGGCAAGCCGTGCGCAGAATCAGCAGCAGATGCGGCAGTCAGCAGGGCTTTCTGTAGCGGACGGACTGGCCGACTGGCATAAAAAAGACTACCATTTTGATCCTTCTGTCCGGGCTAAGATCCGGTATCTGTACGCACATATGCCCGACAAAGAACCAGACAGAAAATGGTTTGAAAAAGTGATACAGGCCGTATCTTTGCAGCAGCTCCATGCATCTTCTTTAGTGAAGGAGTAAAAGATATGTTTGAATCACGATGCGGCGTGCGCTGCAGTGTCTGCGAACGGAAAGCGTCAGGCACCTGTCCGGGATGCCTTGTAATGGAAAAGCCGTTCTGGGGCGGTGACTGTAAAGTCCGTTCCTGCTGTCTGAACCGGAAGTTTGACCACTGCGGCCAGTGTCCCGGTTTTCCCTGCGGTACGCTTTCTGATATGGGGAAAGAATTCGGTTTTGATCCGTCTGTGAAAATAGTACAGTGCCGGAAGTGGAGGGAAGAGGAAGACAGCCGGTAATTAAGTACCGGCTGCCGACCGCGTTTTTGCGGCACGGCGCACTGCTTCAGTTCCGCAGGAAAGCATCGCTGTGCCGTAATTGATATTTTCTGACCGGTCCCGGCTCAGAAATACAGATTCATGTAATCGGCATCGAAATACTCTGTTCCTTTTTTGAAGAATTTCTTAAAAGTACCGAACTTTTCAAAACCGAATTTTTCGTAGAGATGAATGGCAGACACATTGTCCGATTTGACTTCGAGCGTAATGATTTCAAGCTTAAGCTCGTTTTTTGCCGTTTCCAGAGTTTTTTTTATCAGGGCGGAACCTATTCCGCCGTTCCAGCATTCACGGATGACAGAAATACCAAGTTCTCCCCGGTGTGAAAAACGCCGCGGCAGTACGTCGATATTACAGTCGCCCAGTATCCTGCCGTTTTCTTTTGCAACATACCAGATAGTTTTTTTTGAATCCTGTGCAGCCAGAATAAAATCCCGCTCTTCACTGACGGAAAACGGAAGGCCTTCCGGTCCGAAAGACAGATTATCGCTTTCTGATCCGACCTGTTTTAGATACGCCAGCAGCTGTTCAGCATCTCCGGAAACCGGTTTTTCTATGGTATAACTCATGTTCACCCCTTTACATTATATGTTTTTAGCTGTTCTCTTTGATATCCGCAGGCGTCGTAATAATCATTTTCCAGTGTTCCGGATTCTGTCTCTGCCTGATTTTTGCAAATGCCCAGAGCGCTGCGCCGAAAAGCAGATAGATGCCGAGTACCATCCACGCGGAAAAATCAAGAGCCTGTACGGACTGGTATATAACGTACAGGCAGAACAGTACACCGATAATACCGAGAATACGGCCGAATTTCAGATAATAGGGACGATTCCACTCCGGTTTTATTCTTCGCAGCTGCAGGAAGGAAAGAACTACGAGCAGATACACAATACCTGCTGTTACTCCATAGATTGTATAGATGTAATTAACCCATGCTTCCGGTGCAAAAACGGTAAAGAAAATAGAAAGAATACAGACTGCAATATTGCCGATATATGGCTGTCCATATTTGTTAAGTTTCGTAAAATGACTGGAAAGCTGTCCCTGCTGTGCCGCACCGAACAGTGTCCGGGAAGCACTTACCCAGAATCCTGTCAGTGTCGTGAGGCAGGTAAGTGTTCCCATTACGACGATGACAATACCGAGCCAGTGCATGTGGAGAAGATCTGCGACTTTCGGATCGACAATGCTCACGGACTGAATCCACTCCTGCGATACGATGCCGCCTACGGCGATGATTGCCGTTCCGTATATAAGGGCTGTAAAAAACAGCGAACCCGCGAATGCAAGCCATAATTTGCTTTTCTGAAACGTTATTTCTTCGGAAAGCTGCGGTATCATATCAAATCCGATGAATTTCATAATCAGCAATGCGACGGCAGCACCGAACCCGGAAATACCATTGGGAAACCATGGAGACAGATTCCCGATTTTCCATGAACCGCTGGAGATAAAAATGAGATCAGCCCCGATAGCGACTATGAGCGTACTCCAGAACAGAAATGACTGAATTCTGGCCATCAGCCTGATTTCAAAATTCGACATGATATACCATATAAGAAGTATAATCGCAGCAGCTATTTTTGTCTGTTCACTGGTGATGGGAATCAGATACCCTGCCATACTGGCAATTCCGTAAGAAACGGTCGGCATTGCCATAACGTACATAAGCAGAACAAACCAGCAGCACAGCCATCCCGTATTCCATCCGAACGCATTGGAAACCCAGATATTTTCGCCACCCGCAAAAGGGAGCATCGTGGTCATTTCTGTATATATCAGACAGAGCGGCAGTACCAGAATACCGCAGAGAATCAATGCGACAACGGAACCTGTTCCGCTTAACTGAAACCAGTATTTTATTTCTACCATCCAGGCCGCAATCATGCCTCCGGCAGCTAATGCAATGATCTGCGGAAGGCTCAGACTTCTTTTCAGCGAATTCGCCATTTGTTTTATCCTCTCTCTTTTTATTTATTCATGCGGAAGGTTTAATACCCCGCCTGCAATACCTTTAGAGAACTACATATCCCGCTGCTGGCGGGGTTGTTGATTTATTTCCAGTATGTTCAGGGTTTCTGTAAGACTCAGTACGGTACAGTATAGAAAATTCATTATTTTCAGTTCCGCTATGTGCTGTTCCATGCATCCTGCTGCGCAGGCATCTTCTACACAGATAATCTGATATCCTGCGTCAGCAAGCCCGCGGATACTGCTGGCTACACACTGGTCTGTCACGATACCTCCGACGATAATCGTTTTAATCGCCTTATTCCGCATAAGAAAATCATAATTGGTTCCGGCTACGACACTGTCGGTGGTTTTATTGACAACGATTTCGTCTTTTATGGGTGACAGCTCATCGATCATCTGTGTCAGGGGATCGTTGACCGGGAGCAGAATATCATTCCATCCGGCTTTTTTCTGGACGGGACTCCGGTCGCTGCCGTCTGAAACAAGTGATGCAATTTTTGCAAAAGTTACACACATGTGGTTATTTCTGGAATATTCAAGTAATTTTTTACATGCGGGTACCGTTATGGTATCGAGCCGGTCGTGAAAAGGAAGCCAGTGTTCCCATACGCCGGCTGCTTTGAATGCGACCGATTCTCCTTCGGTCCGGCTGATAAAGTTTTTCTGCATATCAATCAGCAGCAATGCTGTCCGGCTGCGGTCCAGTGTTATTTCAGGCATTTCCTGAATGGAATCATAATAGTATGAAAGGAATCGCGGATCTGGTTTCATTTTTTAACCCTTGTAATGAATGTGTTATGAGTCGTTCCCTGAAAACAGGATCAGAGAATCATTCTTAAAATCTGACATCGGTAAACGTTTTTTTGTATAAAAAAAGACAGTTAACTGCTGTCTTTTTTGTTTGTACCTTATACCATCTAAATTGTAATGAGTCAATAATTTTTATGTAAATAAATACGATTTTTATTTTTTATATGCATAAAAATACGTATCCAGAGCCACTTTCAAAACCGGGTTGACTTTTGAAAACACCTCAGACAGATTTTATATTTTCGTTGCAGCTTTTTACTGCCCGGTCCTGTGTGTTTGTTATATCCTTTTATCCGGACAGCTCCACGAACTTTTCTGCAAGCGGTGAGAGATACCGGTCTTTTTTCCAGATAACGGCCAGCTGTGTTGTCAACCTGTCGCTTGCAATATCCTTGCAGATTACCGTGTCACGGTTCAGAATCCGCAGGATTGACGCGGGAAGAAGGCCTACGCCGAATCCTTTCATTGCCCACGTATATGTCGTTCGCGCATCGTCGTTAATGCAGCAGATAAACGGTGTAAGTTTTTTTTCGGAAAATGTTTCGTTTAAGAGTTTTTCGTAGCGACGGTATATAATGAGAGGCGCTCCCGCGAGTTCTTCGAGCGTTATGCAGGTTTCCGATTTTCCGTATTCCTGCTCTCCAGCCATCACCGCTTTCATTGGTTCCCGTTCTGAATAGCGGCAGCCGAAGCGGTCCGCAGGGAAGGGGGTCCGTACAATACCGACGTCGACAATTCCTTTTTCAAGCATGTCGATAATTGCGAATGTATTTCCTTCATGGATCTCAAAGCGCACATCCGGATAATGTCTGGCAAATTCAAGCATATCGCTGTTCGGAAGGATACCGCCTGAAGAAGATATGGCACCGATGGAAAGAATACCGCTCATACCTTTGCCATAGTTCCGGACTTCCCGTTCCGTTGCCGTCGTCATGGCAAGTATCTGTTCTGCGCGCTTGTAAAGCAGCTGCCCGGCGTCAGTGAGTTCAGTATTACGGGGCCCCCGTTTTACAAGCGTTACACCAAGTTCCCGTTCGAGGGAACTGAGTTCATAACTCAGGGGCGGCTGGGCTATATGCAGCCTGTCCGCTGCGGCTGTTATCTGCCGTTCTTCCGCAATTGCCATAAAATAGGTAAGCTGCCTGAGATTCAACGTATGCCTCCGGTGAAAAACAATATAAAGCGTTATCGGGAGTGTCTGCTTTTAACTGTTCCTGTCCCATACAAATTTTGTATATATTACCGCAAAAATATGTATTTGTTATATAGCTGCCGATCCGGTATACTCAGGAAAACACTGATTATTGTACTGAGTATGAACCGTGCCGGCTGGTAACCCAGTCTGGTTAAATCCGGAGAAAAAAAATGATTGAACTTCTGAAATATCTGAAGCACTATAAACTGGAATCAGTTCTGTCGCCTCTTTTTAAACTGCTGGAAGCAACGTTCGAACTGCTTGTACCGCTTGTCATGGCAGAGATCATCGACACGGGGATTGCGACAGGAAACCGGTGGTACATTTACAGCCGTGGTTTGCTGCTTGTGCTTATGGGAATTACCGGGTTATGCAGTTCCGTTACTGCGCAGTATTTTGCTTCAAAGGCTGCAGCCGGATTCGGAACTGAACTGCGGAACGACCTGTTCCGCCATATTATGAAACTGTCGAGGACTGAGACCGACGGTATCGGTCAGGCGACGCTTGTTACGCGGATGACCAACGATTCAAACCAGGTCCAGAACGGCATTAATATGTTTTTCCGGCTCGTACTGCGTTCGCCTTTTATCGTATTCGGTGCGATGGTTATGGCATATATGATAGACGGACGGGAAGGGCTGCTTTTTACGGCTGTCATTGCCATCCTTTTCGTCATTGTGTTTTTTATTATGCGCCGGTCTGTCACGCTGTACCGCATGGTACAAAAAAAACTTGACGGCCTGCTCAGGAATACATCTGAGAATCTTGATGGCGTGCGTGTTATCCGTGCATTCAGACGGGAGGCGGCAGAAACCGCGTCCTTCCGGAATGCAGCCGGAAATCTTGCGGAAGATCAGATGCTTGTCGGCAGAATTTCTGCACTGATGAATCCGCTTACCTACGCTGTTATAAATCTGTCGCTTGCTGCGGTCCTCCAGACCGGTGCAGTGCGGGTAAATGCAGGAGATCTTACACAGGGACAGGTAGTTGCACTGGTCAATTATATTTCCCAGATTCTTGTAGAATTGCTGAAGCTCGCAAATCTTGTCATCCTTTTGTCGAAGGCATCGGCCTGTGCGAACCGTATCCGCGAATTGTTTGCAGTACGTAATTCCATTGCGGGCGGTACTGCTGATGCGGCCTGTGCGGAACCTTCCGTCGAATTCGTTGATGTCGGTTTTACCTATCCAGGTGCTGCTTCCGAGGCTCTGAGCAATATATGTTTTACCGTACGCGCAGGAGAAACTGTCGGTATTATCGGCGGTACCGGTGCAGGGAAAACAACACTGGCAGATCTTGTGTTGCGGTTTTACGACGTCAGCCGGGGCGAAGTACGTATCGGCGGCAGAAACATCAGGGACTACACGCTGCCATCTCTGCGCAAAACAGTCGGTATCGTAGAGCAGCGTGCGCGCCTTTTTTCAGGTACTATCAGGGAAAACCTGCTTTGGGGCGACAGCTCTGCAGATGATACGGTTCTTATGAAAGCTTCCGGTGCGGCACAGGCAGCAGAAGTCATTGCAGCGAAAGAAAACGCACTTGGATCGGTAGTGGAACAGCTGGGCCGCAATTTTTCCGGCGGACAGAAACAGCGGCTGTCGATTGCCCGTACACTTGTCCGCAGGCCTCATATATTGATATTTGACGATTCTTCTTCAGCACTTGATTTTGCAACTGATGCAGCGCTCAGAAGAGCTGTTAAGACAGATTGCGCGGGAACAACGGTGTTTCTCATTTCCCAGCGGGTTACGGCGGTAAAAAACGCTGACCACATTGCTGTACTCGATGACGGAAAAATGGCAGGGTATGGAACTCATGCTGAACTTCTGAAAAACTGTCCGCTGTATAAAGAAATCTGCCTGTCCCAGTTGTCGGAAAAGGAGGTTGCCGGCATATGAAAAACATAAAGAAAACCGATCATCGTACTGACCGGGCAACGCTTGTGCGTGTACTTGCCCTTTTGCGTCCGTATAAATGGCGTCTTATGCTGAGTCTTCTGCTTGCAGTCGCTGTTGTTATTTCAACTTTGTATATACCGGTACTTTCCGGGCGTGCAGTCGACACTATTGCCGGCAGGGGACGGGTTGATTTTGCTGTTCTCCGCGGCATCCTCATACGGATGTGCCTGGTACTGGGAATCACTGCTGTTTCGCAGTGGTGCATGACAGTCCTGACCAATCACGTTGCATATCACGTTGTAAAGGATCTGCGGGTTGCGGCCTTCGGCAAGCTCCAGAGACTGCCGCTCAGCTATATCGATTCGCACAGCCACGGCGATATTGTAAGCCGTATCATTACGGATGTGGATCAGTTTTCCGAAGGTCTGCT
>DCFS01000171.1:10207-12600 GCA_002319875.1 Treponema sp. UBA1798
CCGTATATTACACTGATTGTTATTGGTGTAACACCGCTTTCAATGCTTTCTGCGGCGTTTATTGCAAAAAAGACCTATGTGTATTTCAAAAGTCAGTCTGAAAAGCGGGGCACCGTGACTTCTATTGTCCAGGAGATGATCGAAGGCGTGTCATGCGTTCAGGCGTTTGATATGCAGGACAGTGTATGCGCGAAATTTGACAGGACAGATGAAGAACTCAGGGAAGCAAGTTTCAGGGCTGTGTTCTATTCTTCAATTGCTAATCCGTCGACCCGTTTCTGTAACGCGCTGGTATATGCAGGCGTCGGCATATCCGGAGCGTTGTCTGCGCTTGCCGGGGGCATTTCAGTCGGACAGCTCGCAGCCTTCCTCGGATATGCGTCCCAGTATACGAAGCCGTTCAACGAGATTTCCGGTGTTGTCACTGAGCTGCAGAATTCGCTTGCATGCGCGCAGCGGTTGTTCAGTCTTATTGACCAGAAAGAAATTACTCCTGATGACGATTCTGCAGCCGTTCTTTCCGGTGTCCGGGGGAAAGTCTCTCTTAAAGATGTTTCATTTTCATATGTCTCCGGTCGTCCGCTGATTGCCGGACTGACGCTCGGTGTACAGCCGGGACAGCGTATTGCCATTGTCGGTCCTACAGGCTGCGGCAAAACGACTCTTATCAATCTCCTGATGCGTTTTTATGATGTCAATGCCGGATCCATTTCCGTCGACGGTTACGATATTCGTACCGTTACCCGGAGCAGTCTCCGTTCAGCATATGGTATGGTTCTGCAGGATACCTGGCTTAAATACGGTACGATAAAAGAAAACATAGCGCTGGGAAAACCGGGTGCCACGGATGAAGAAATCGTGCATGCAGCAAAAGAAGCCTATGCCGACGGATTTATCAGGCGTCTGCCGCATGGCTATGAGACGATGACAGGCGAAGACGGTGATTCCCTTTCTGCGGGACAGAGGCAGTTGTTGTGTATTGCACGTGTTATGCTTGCAGTTCCCCCCATGCTGATCCTTGACGAAGCGACATCATCGATAGATACCCGTACGGAAATCTATATACAGAAAGCGTTCGACCGGCTTATGGAAGGGCGTACCAGTTTTGTCGTTGCGCACCGTCTTTCGACGATACGCAGTGCAGACAGAATTCTTGTGATGAAGGATGGACATATTATAGAATCGGGCAGGCACGAAGAACTGCTTGCAGCCGGAGGATTCTATACAAACCTGTACAACAGCCAGTTTGAAACGACATAAAAGGAACACACCTGGCTCCGGCTGTTCGCTTCAGTCCGCGTTATACTTTAAACGCCTGCGGCCTGTATTATTCCAGAATAGAGCCATCTGTTGAAATGGTGACAACCTGCCAGGGAATGAATTTTCCGCTTGTCTGAAGCGCCCGTTTTACCGCATTTTCGATACCACCGCAGCACGGTACTTCCATGCGGACGACGGTGACGCTTTTGATTTCATTGTTTGAAATGATTTCAGTCAGTTTTCCGGTGTAGTCGCCCTCATCCAGTTTCGGGCAGCCGATAAGCGTAACCCTGTTTCTGATAAAGCGGTTATGAAAGTCTCCGTATGCATAGGCGGTACAGTCTGCGGCGATGAGCAGATTGGCATTCTTAAAGTATGGCGCGTCGACCGGTACAAGTTTAATCTGTACAGGCCACTGGGAAAGCATACTGCCGTTTTCTTCTATATGTGTATCTGCCTGACAGGAACGCAGCCCGGACTGTTCTGAACGGTGTATCGTTTTCGACTGTGTTCCGGGGCAGCCGCAGGAGAGCGGTTTGTCGTCTGCCTTTTGCCGGTGTTCCCTGACAGCACCTTCGTTATACGCTGCAGCTTCTCTTGTTTCAAAACTGATGGCTTCTGCCGGACATGCCGGCAGACAGTCACCCAGACCGTCACAGTAGTCGTCACGCAGCAGTTTTGCCTTCCCGTTAACCATTCCTATGGCCCCTTCGTGACAGGCGGCGGCGCAAAGTCCGCAACCTGTACATTTTCCTTCATCAATTTTGATGATTTTCCGTATCATATCAGTTAATCTCCCGTTTTCTTTTTATGCTACGGTGTAAATGTACTTTTCCGGGGCCGGATAGTCTGTTGTAATTACAACAATTTTACAGGTATTACTTCAGTACCGTAATACGGTATGAATAAAGCATCAGTATGTCGTCAGCCGCTGATGCCGTGGCATGCTTAATGACTCCGGTACAATCAAGCAGACCACCTGCGATTGATTGCGGTGACAGAAGTCTGACATGAGGATCTGACAGCTGGATCGTATACCGTTTCCCGTCGGATGCCAGCAGATAAATACCGGCTTCCCGGCCTTCTCCTGATACGCTCAGCTCTCCGGAAACGTGAACTGCATCAGCAGGAAT
>DCFS01000246.1 GCA_002319875.1 Treponema sp. UBA1798
CTTAAAACATCGCACTTTCAGAGTTACCTCTAAAAACTTCAGTTTTTAGAGATTCCCTTTTGTAAATGGTATTACCGTCAATATAAACAACAGTGCCATTACACAAAGTTCCGGTATAGGTTTTACCTTCCATGAGTATTTTTTTATACCAAACATAATCTATTTCCGCGTTATACGCTAAAATTTTTCCATCCGGTGAAAAGGATAAAGAAGAACACGCCTGATACGGACCTGCTTTTTCATTACCTGTTATCACGTAAATTTCATCATATATTTTACCGGTATAAGCGAACGTTTTCCCATCCGGTGAGAAGTAAAATGGAGAACATTCTTCATACGGGCAGGGAGTTTCTCCTCCTGCTATTACGTATAATTGATAATCTGCAGTTGATTGAGCTACATAAGCTAATGTTTTTCCATCCGGTGAGAAGCCTAAGTTATAACAATATACATACGGACCTGATTTTTTGTCACCTGCAATTACGTAATACTGACCCTTTATTTCTGCCGAATACGCAAGTGTTTTACCATCCGGAGCGAAGCCTCTAAAACAGCAGTCATCATAGGGGCCTGCTGTCTGTTTTCCGGCGATTACAAAGTATTTACCGTCTATTTTAGCCGAATAAGCGAGCGTTTTCCCATCTGATGAGAAATATACGTCTTCACACTGGTCATACGGACCTGCTTTTTCACTTCCCGCTATTACGTAATACCGATCCTTTATTTTAGCCGGATAAGCGAGTATTTTACCATCTGGTGAGAAGTGCAATTTACCACATTCATCATAAGGACCTTTTTTATCTGAACCTGCTATTACGTATGGTTCATAATCTATTGCTGCAACATAAGCGAGTGTTTTCCCGTCGGGTGAAAAGCATAAAGAAGAACAATAATTATATGGACCTTCTTTTTTATCACCTGCTATTACGTAGCACTGATCATCTGTTAGTGTCACGTAAGCAAGTGTTTTTTTATCCGGTGAGCAGCATATGTCTTTACATTCATTCGTAGAACTAAAACGCTTGTCTCCCAGTATAAGAAATTCTTCCCCGTCTCTGTTTGCGTTATATGTTTGCATCAGCTGTTTGTTTGAGGGAGTTAATAAATAACAGGAATCATACGCTTCAGATTTTTTTGTTCCATCAAAAATATACCATTTGTCATCGATTTGTGCTGTATACGCTAATGTATTTTCAAACAGGGAGTATTCCAAGTCCTTAACATCCTGATACGGCCCAAAGGTTTTGTTATTCCATGATACATAGTACTTTTTTATCATTGGGGCAGGACCTTCCCGGTCATCGAAATAAGAGTATGCTATCGTTTCCCCATTAATGAGTTTCAGATCAGTGATATTTTTTTTGTCGATAGTGGCAAGTTCTGTCTGGCCGAATATATTCTTCATAGAAATAAAAACCATTAAAATTGATAGAATTAATTTATTCATTAGTATAGAAATCCTCAACCTTTTATAACCTTTCGCTAAAACCTGTTCCGAGCAGGTTCATTGAATGACAACTATCTTTTGAAAATTTTATTACCGTCAAGATAAATGACTGCATCATCACATAAAGCACCGGTATAGGTTTCGCCATTCAATAGCACTTGATTATACCAGGTATCATTTATTTCTGCCATATAAGATACGGTTTTTCCATCCGGTGAGAAGCATAAATGAGAACAATCATCATACGGACCTGCTTTTTGGTTCCCTGCAATCAGGTAGATTTTACCATCTATTTTAGCCGGATAAGCGAGCGTTTTTCCATCCGGTGAGAAGCATAAGTTTGCACAGTCGTCATACGGACCTGATTTTTCTTCCCCTGCAATTACGTACCAGTTATCAGCTATTTTTGCTGAATAAGCGAGCGTTTTACCATCCGGAGAAAAGCATAAGTTTGCACAGTCGTCATACGGACCTGATTTTTCTTCCCCTGCAATTACGTACCAGTCATTATCTTTTTTTGCTGCAAAAACAAGTGTTTTCCCATCTGGTGAAAAGAAAGGCGGATCGACTTTATCATACGAATCTGATCTTTTTTCCCCGGCAACTACGTCCCGGGAACCTTCGTGTCCTTCTGTATAAGCAAGAGTTTTGCCATCCGGGGAGAAACACAGGTGTTCTTTAGGGGCAACAGAAGGCTCTGATTTTTCTTCCCCTGCAATCAGGTACCAGCTAAAATCTATTTCCGCTGAATAAGCGAGCGTTTTACCATCCGGAGAAAAGCATAAGTTTGCACAGTCATCATACGGACCTGATCTTTTTTCCCCTGCAATCAGGTACCAGTCAAAACCCTGTCTTGCTGAATAAGCGAGTGTTTTACCATCCGGTGAGAAGCATAAGTTATCGCATTCATCATATGGACCTGCTTTTTCTCCTGGTAAAAGTACATACCATTCAGATTCTATATCCACTGCAACAGCAAATGTTTTACCATCCGGTGAGACGCATTCGTCTTTAGTTTCATAAATCGGACCAAATCGTTTATTGCCTGATATAATGAAATCGTCCCCATTTATTTTTACGGTATATGTCAGTGTTATTCCATCCAGTGAGTGGATTGATAAATCACAAGAATCATATGCTTCTGATTTTTTATTTCCTGTAATTATATACCATTTACCATCTGTTTTTGCTGTATAAGTTACTGTCTTTTCTGTTGCTGAGTATGCTAAGTCCTTAACATTTTCATATGGTCCATAGGTTTCATTGTTCCATGATACATAATATTCTCTTATCATGGAAAGAAGCTTCTGGCAGTCTTCGAAATAAGAATATGCAATTATTTTCCCATTAATAAGTTTTATGTTGGTGATATTTTTTTTGTCTACAGCGGCCAGTTCTGTTTGGCTGAATATATTCATAGAAATAAGAATTGCTATACCGGACAGGATTAGTTTTTTCATTGGCTGAGTATAATATCATTCTATTAAAAAAGCAATTTTGAAATTGCATTATCCTGAATCACTTTGTCCGCCGGATCTGCCGATATGTTTCTCTCCGTGTTCCTTCCGGACAGGTATTTTTCTCAGAGACTCAACGTTCCGTTTGTTGTTTTCCTTCTATATATACCATATAGTATCGGCAGTGCTGTTGCATTGCACGGTACATGGAGGCTGCTATGGACTGCAGAAAAGTCGGTTCGCTTATCCGGTTACTCCGGACGGAAAAAGAAATAACTCAGCTGGAACTTGCGCAACAGCTTGATGTGAGCGACCGGGCTGTTTCGAAATGGGAACGGGGTGAAGGCTGCCCGGACATTACCCTGGTGACACGCCTTGCCGCCGTACTTGGTGTGAGTACGGAAAGTATTCTTGACGGCAGCCTGAATGAAAACAGCGCAGACGGAGGAAATATGAAACGGATAAAATTTTACGTATGTCCCGAATGTGGGAATATTGTTACGGCTACGGGAAGTGCGGATATAACGTGCTGCGGCAGAAAACTTGAGGCGCTGCCGGCAAAACCGGCCGATGATGTCCACCGGCTTACGGTTGCGGAAGCCGATGACGAATACTATGTGACGTTCAGCCATGAAATGACGAAAAGCCACTATCTTGGCTTCATTGCGTACGTTGCCTGCGACCGCGTGTGTCTGGTACGTCTGTACCCGGAACAGGGTGGTGAACTGCATTTCCCGAAAATGCGGGGAGGCCGTTTCTTTACCTGCTGCATCCGTGACGGATTGTTTTTGCAGTAAAATCAGATGTATTCGGCGGGCAGAATGGACTGTTTTTCGGAAACAGCAGTCATTTTTTCCGCCATACACAGAATGCAGCCTTGACCGATGGTAATGTCCGGTACTGTTTTCAGTACCGGGAAGTTTTTTGCCATCTGTACCGCCGGAACGGATGTCCGGTTCCGGATGGTTTTGAGGACCGGAAGCTTGTGATTCCTGAAAAAAGGGCAGGATCATTTTTGCCATGTCGAGGTCGTTCATGTCATCGGGTGTGACATATTCGCAGCTGCCGCCGAGACATTTTTTCAGCATGGTCGTTTTACCAACCTGCCGGGGTCCGGTTACGAGTATTGCCTTAAACTGCCTGCACATTTCTTTTAGTATCGTTTCCAGTGACCGCGGAATATATTTCATATCAGTTATCCCGGCTAAATTGTAGTGTGATTACAATTCAGCCGGGAATATCCAGCCGGTCAAAAGTCCGCAGGAGAAAAGGATTGTTCGCACGGTAAAAATTTGATAAACTTGACGAATGAATACTTACAGACAGATCCGTACCGATGGTACGGACTCCGATTTTATTGCTTTATGCCGTCTGCTTGACGAAAATCTCGACGAAATTGTCGGTACGAAGTTTCAGCGTTCACAGTACGCCCAATACAACACGCTGGAACATATTCATAATGTTATTTTATATTATGACGGCAGTACGGCGATTGCCTGCGGCAGTTTTAAGAAATATGACGATACGGCAGCTGAACTCAAGCGTGTTTTTGTCCGCAAAGAATACAGGGGACAGGGGATCGCACGGGAGCTTGTCATGTCGCTGGGACAGTGGGCTCTGTCGTGCGGATATACATCCATGATACTTGAAACCGGAGAGCTGCTTACCGCGGCTATGTCTCTGTACCGCAGCCTGGGGTATGCGGTTATCCCTAATTACGGGCAGTACCGGGATATGAAAAATTCCGTCTGTATGCGGAAAGCGCTTTCTGCATGACTGTGAAGAGGCGAAACTGTTTCCGGTGTGTTCAGGTTTTTCTTGCCGGAACGGGTTATTTACGGATATACTCAGGGTATTGGAGGATTCTGTCTTATTATTAATTTTACGAATTTATATCTGATTTTGGATCTTGTCCTGTGCGCGCAGTAAAGGCGTGCATATCACGGACGTAGGTTCCGGCTGCCTTTACTGCACTCTGCACCATATTTTTTGTACGGAGCGCACTATGGGCTATGTAAAAGCGGACGACGTATTACCTGAAAATCTGCTGGCAGCAGTACAGGAATACGCCGACGGCATATATCTGTATATTCCGCGTAAAGCGTGCTGCAGAAAAAGATGGGGTGAAGTGAAACACACCCGTGAT
This sequence comes from Treponema sp. UBA1798, assembly GCA_002319875.1. Classification (GTDB taxonomy): domain Bacteria; phylum Spirochaetota; class Spirochaetia; order Treponematales; family Treponemataceae; genus Treponema_D. The sequence continues at coordinate 5,051 of DCFS01000246.1, forward strand.
CAGCTGCAGAACCGTAACCGGAAATTATACGGAGAATATCTGAACGGCGTTTCAGTCGCTGATCTGGCGGACCGGTATTTTCTTGCCGACAAAACGGTCTACCGGATTATCGCGGATCTGAAACGGGAATTATAAAACAGTAAGCGCCATATAGCGGGCA
>DCFS01000134.1:0-10744 GCA_002319875.1 Treponema sp. UBA1798
ATCTTTTTGTCAGATAAAATGGTTACTGCCGCATACCGGCCGCTCGACGATATTCTGCATACTATAGATCTGGTCAAAACAGACCGGCTCGGTATACGCATCGACGGGACATACGGAGACGATTTTGCGAAACTTGCTGCAGCTTTCAACCGTATGATGGATGAAATAGAACTGCTGGTATACAGGATCCGGCAGGAACAGCAGGAAAAAAGTACTATACGGCTGAACGCACTGCAGTCGCAGATACAGCCGCATTTTTTGTACAATACGCTCGAATGTATCCACTGGCAGGCTATGGCCGATGGTAACCATGAAATTGCGAAACTTGTGATGGCGCTGGCTTCCTATTACCGGATCTGCCTGAGCGGCGGAAAGGACCGTATACCGCTGCGTCAGGAACTCCAGCATGTAAAAGACTATCTTCTTATACAAAATATCCGGTACGGTGATATTATCCGCAGCGAGTTGTCTGTCGGTTCAGATCTCCTTGATGTTCTGATTCCTAAAATTTCACTTCAGCCGCTGGTGGAAAATGCCATAGGCCATGGTATCCGGGTACAGAACGGACAGCAGGAACTGATACGGATTACCGCAGAAAGAGCGGCGGATGATGTTTCGATTTTCGTTATCAACAGTGGATCCGGTATATCGGAAGAACAAATCCGCCGTATGAACGATCTGCTCCTGCCGGCTCAGGACAATCCGGGATATGGTATACGCAACGTCAACAGACGTATACAACTGTCTTTCGGTTCATCATACGGTCTTGCCTTTGCCGGAAACACACTCGGGGGTGTTACCGTAACCGTCCACATTCCTTACAGTGTTACGGATGCCGGAGCCGGGGATTCCTGCCATGTATAACATACTGATCGTTGACGATGAAAAAATGATCTGCGAGGGCATACGGAAGGCGGTCCCATGGAGCGGACTTGGTATCAGCAGTGCATATACCGCGTTATCCGGCTATGAAGCACTGAACCTTCTGGGAAAGTATGAAATACAAATCGTAATTACTGATATCAATATGTCGGGGATGACCGGACTGGAACTGATCAGCCGGATACGGCAGCAGTCTCCCGATATGCGGATTCTTGTTCTTACCGGATATGATAAGTTCGAATATGCCCGGGAATGTCTGAGAATGAGTGTTGCCGACTTTCTTTTGAAACCGGTGGATGAAGTGATACTGGAAGATGCGGTGCGAAAACAAATCGGCTGGCTCGACCGCCAGAACGAATTAAAATACCAGAAAGTACTTCAGGAACGCAGACAGAGTGTGGTTGATGAAATGGAAATAGAGCGTATTGTCCTGAATTTGCTGCACAACCGTGTCTGCCTGGAAAATGAATACGGGCTTCTTTTTACAAGTTATCATTTTCCCCGGGATGTAAAACTTCAGACAGTGTTTCTGTATCCGGAACAGTGCGGTATGTCCGGTTCTGCTTCTGAACGCGTGACATCTGCTGCACTGAAAAATGTCTGTATCCTGCTGGTTGATGCCCAGTCTGCCGGTATTACTGTTACCGATATCGATGGTAAGATAGTCGTGACGTTTTTTATTACGCAGCAGAATACACTTGACGACAACATTGCCAGACTCGAAAAAATTCTGAAAACAGAGTATGGCTGTTTTCTGAGGAAGATAACCGGCAGTGTCGTTTCCGGCTACCGGAATCTGTACCTTTCATATAACGAAGCTGTATGGAAAAAGGAACAGGATAAAATGCATTTCCGGGAACTGCTGCCATCGGTTTGTTCCGGTCGCAGGCTCGATACGTTCCGCGATGTATACGAAGAGCTGAAAAACAGGACCGGCGACAGTATCGGAAACAAAGCTGCAGTGATGCATCTTTTCGATACGTTCTGTCAGGCTGTCGATACATACGCTCTGACTGCGGAACATACCTGTAAATGCTGTTTCGATCTGGTTTCATATGCGTATTTTTGCAGTTCCCGCGTATCTGATGAGTTGACGGACCGTATGCTGCACGATATGGGGAAAACTCTTTCTCATGCGGAAAAAAATGATGCGATCGAAATTACGCGTTCATGGCTGCTCAGAATATATGGCAGCGATGATGATGACAGAAACGGTATTATCGCAAAGGCAAGAAGTTATATTGACGCGAATCTGGAAAAGACTCTGTCTGTAGCAGATGTAGCTGACAGACTGTGTGTTACGCCGAATTACCTGTCCCGCCTGTTCAGCCAGAATACCGGCGAAGGCTGCAATGAATATATGGTACGAAAGCGTCTTGAAAAAGCCCGGCTGCTTCTTACTGAAACGGATCTTCCTGCCGGAAAAATTGCGTTTTCCGTTGGTTATAATGATATCAACTATTTTTCACTGGCCTTTAAGAAATTTACCGGGTTGTCTCCGACTGCATACCGGAAGTCCGTCAGAACCGAAAGCTAGTTTTTTATAGAGAAAGGACTGTTTTTTCAATAGGTGATTTTCCATTGCTGCGGTACAATGGTATAAGAACAGGAGTACGTATCGATATGAGAGACAGAAAAAATGCTGAAGAGAAAGCCCGGCTGCTGGTTTCCCGGATGACAGTTGAGGAAAAGGCTTCCCAGCTGCGCTTTGATTCACCGGCAATAGAGCGTCTGCATATACCGGCATATAACTGGTGGAACGAGGCACTGCACGGTGTCGCACGCGCAGGAACGGCAACGATGTTCCCGCAGGCGATTGCACTTGCAGCAATGTTCGATGATGAAGCTATGGTGAAAATAGGCGATGTCATTGCAACGGAAGGACGGGCTAAATATAATGCGCAGTCAAAACAGGGGGACCGGGATATATACAAAGGGCTTACATTCTGGTCTCCGAATATCAATATATTCCGTGATCCGCGATGGGGCCGCGGGCATGAAACGTACGGCGAGGATCCTTTTTTAACGTCCCGTCTCGGCGTTGCATTTGTCAGAGGTCTGCAGGGAAACGGGCCGGTAATGAAAGCTGCTGCATGTGCAAAGCATTTTGCGGTGCACAGTGGTCCTGAAGCACTCCGGCACGAATTCAATGCCGTCGCATCTGAAAAAGATATGCGCGAAACGTATCTTCCTGCATTCGAAGCGCTCGTAAAGGAAGCAGGAGTAGAGGCTGTTATGGGGGCGTATAACAGGACTAACGGGGAACCGTGCTGCGGCAGTACGACGCTTCTGAAAAAGATTCTGAGGGGAGAGTGGGCTTTCCGGGGACATGTTGTTTCCGACTGCTGGGCAATACGGGATTTCCATGAACGCCATAAAGTGACAAAAAATGCGGAAGAATCCGTTGCCATGGCGCTGCACGCCGGATGTGATGTCAACTGCGGCTGTACCTATCAGCATGTACTGGATGCATACCGGAAAGGAATGGTTTCTGAAGATGAAATTACGCAGGCGGCGGTCCGTCTGTTTACAACGCGGTATCTGCTCGGCCTGTTCGACGGCAGCGAATATGACAATATCGGATACGATGTCGTCGAGTGCCGCAGGCATACGGAACTTGCCGTTGACGCGGCGCGTGAAAGTATTGTTCTGCTCAAAAACAGCGGTATTCTACCGCTGGATAAAAAGCGATTGCATGCAATCGGGGTTATCGGACCGAATGCCGACAGCAGGGTGGCGCTTCAGGGAAATTATCATGGTACCTCCTCCCGCTATAGTACAGTTCTGGAAGGCATTCAGGATGAAGCCTGCGATTCTGTTGATATCAGGTATTCGCAGGGATGTGCATTATTTAAAGACCGGGTGGAGGCTCTCGCGCAGCGGCAGGACCGGATGTCTGAAGCACTGGCGGTTGCAGCCCTGAGTGATGTCATTATTCTTTGTCTTGGTCTGGATGAAACACTTGAAGGGGAGGAAGGCGATGCCGGTAACGGGTATGCGTCGGGAGATAAAAAAGACCTGCTGCTTCCCGAACCGCAGCGTGAACTGATGGAAAAGATAATTGCCACCGGTAAACCGGTTGTCGTCGTTCTGCTTTCCGGCAGCGCTCTGGATCTTCAGTACGCCGACGGAAAGGCTGCTGCGGTTCTGGAAGCCTGGTACCCCGGGGCACGCGGCGGAAAAGCCGTCGCAGATATTCTGTTCGGACACTGTTCTCCATCCGGGAAACTTCCGGTAACGTTTTACCGGACACTGGACGGATTCCCCGCATTTACCGATTATTCGATGAAGGGACGCACATACCGGTATATGACCGGCGAGGCATTGTATCCGTTCGGGTACGGACTGTCGTATGGAAAAGTGGATGTGACTCATGCAGAAATAACGAATACCGTTACAAAAGATTCCGGCATTGAACTTTCCGTCGATATCGAAAATACGGGGCACTGCCGGACCGGGGAAGTCGTAGAGGTGTATATAAAAGACACTGATTCAGTCTGTGCGGTCAGGAACTGGAGTCTGTGCGCATTCCGCCGGGTTATACTGTCCGCAGGCGAAAAAAAATGCATCGCTTTAACGGTACCTGCCGGTGCGCTGCAGTGTATCGATGAAAACGGGCATGCAGCAGTCACCGGGCACCGCTTCAAACTGTATGTTGGTACAAGCCAGCCCGATGCCAGAAGCGTTGCTTTGACAGGCCGTAAACCTTTCGAGTTGGAAATCCTTCTGTAAAAATAAGGCCATAAGATATACGTGGAAAAGTGTACTGTCTGAACCGCAGTACACTTTTTTATATATTTCCGACATTTTTTTCTATATTTTTACTCCTGTACTGGTGGTATCCTTATATCCGGAAACACGGGTACTCGTTACACCGCATCCGGTATTTCCCTGAACTGATTTTTTGTTCGTGCGGAGAAATTACTACCCCGTCCCTCAGGGCGTATGAAAGGTAGTAATTCCCGATCGCAATGCCTATGAGAACGCTATACCCCGCTGCTTGCAGGCGGGGATGATGATTTATCAGGAGGATATATGAAGAAAAACAGAATTCTGATTGCAGCCTTCGCTGTGATCATGGTTCCGGCCGTCCTGTGTGCCGGAGGAAGCAAAGATTCGTCTGCCGGAACAGCCGTAACGGGAACAAAAACGGAAATTTCGTTCTGGAATATCGGTATGGAAAATCCCGACAGGAGCATAATGGAATCCGCTGTCAACAAATTTAATAAAGAGTCTCCTGCGTACAAGGTAACCAATGTGCCTCTTCAGAATGACTCTTATAAGCAGAAGCTGGTCATCGCGATGAGTTCCGGCGAGTGTCCGGATATGTATACATCATGGACAGGCGGACCGATGATTGAATATATCAAGTCCGGCTATGCACAGCCGCTCGACGATCTGTTCAGAAGCAGCGGACTTTCAAACAGGCTTATGAAGGCAGCTGTTGCGCAGGCGACTTATCAGGGAAAAATATATGCGGTACCGGTGCTTAATGTCGCCATTGCCGGTATTTTCTATAATAAAGAAATGTTCGCTAAATATGGTCTGTCTGTTCCGAAAACAGTTTCCGAGCTGGAACGGGACTGCGATGTTCTTGTAAAAAACGGCATTGTCCCGTTTGCACTGGCCAACAGATCAAAATGGACTGGCTCTATGTATTTTGTATGCCTTGCAACCAGAAAAGGCGGTCTGGAACCGTTTGCGAAAGCGGTTGCCGGGACAGGAACGTTTACGGATGATTGTTTTATATATGCCGGACAGAAAATACAGGAATGGGTAAAGAAGGGATATTTCCCCGAAGGTGTCAATTCACTGAGCGAAGACGACGGACAGTCGCGGCAACTGATGTATCAGAACAAGGCCGCAATGCTTTTGTGCGGGTCCTGGTATACCGGTACCTTCCAGAACGACAGCGCTGAGTTTTACAAAAAAATCGGATGGTTTGCATTTCCCGCTGTCGATGGAGCGAATACGGATTCATCCATTCAGATCGGTACAGTCGGCGATCAGTTTATTTCATTCAATTGTACGGGTGAGAAGCTGAAAGCCGCATTCCAGTGCGTTACACATTACAGCGATCCTGATACGGTTGAACAGATGGTCAAAGCCGTTAAAATTCCGCCGGTACAGGGTGTGGACTCAAAAATTACCGATCCTGTCGTTAAGGCGATCCTTGCCTCAGCAAATAATGCATCTGCGGTACAGCTCTGGTACGATCAGTATCTGCCGCCGGCTGTGGGGCAGACCCATCTTGACACCTGTCAGGAACTGTTCGGCCTGACCATGACGCCGCAGCAGGCTGCCGGAAAATTTCAGGCAGCCATGGTTCAGTATAACGCACAGAAAAAATAGTGGAGAGAAAACCGCCGTTCAGATTGTTACTGTTGATTCGTGCGGCGGGGGAGTAAACCCCGGCTGCAATACCTATAGACAACTGCAACCCCGCTGCCTGCGGCGGGATTGCAGATCCAGCGGTTTTGGATACAAAACGTCGTAACCTGCTGTATGTGTAATACGGCAGGTTTTTTTGAAGGAGGAGAGTTATGGCTTTTAACCGCCCCGTTACGCTGCACAAAATGCAACAGACCTCCGTGAACCGGGCAGCATGTGTGTTCCTTTTTCCGGTTATTCTGCTGCTGGTAGTTTTTATTTTTTATCCTATTCTGGATACATTCAGTATCAGCCGTTACAGCTGGAATGGAATTTCTGCTGCAAGACAGTATATCGGACTGAGTAACTGGAAGAATCTCATAAAAGATGTCAATTTCTGGATCGCTTTCAAAAATAATATTGTTATTGTGATCTTGTCGCTTGCAATTCAGATACCACTCGGTATCGTTTTAGCTGTATTTCTGGATTCCGGCGGAAAAAAACTTACTATATATAAAATACTGTGGTTCATTCCCATGCTGATGTCTTCTGTGGCAATCGGTTTTTTGTTTACGTATGTTCTGTCTACTAATAACGGACTGGTCAGTGCCTTTTCGAACTGGCTGACCGGTAAAAATGTTGATCTTCTTGGTAATCCCGCATCTGCACTATATACCGTAATCGGCGTCCTGTGCTGGCAGTTTACTCCGTTTTATATGGTGTATTTTGTGGCGGCTTTTTCAGGAATTCCTGAAGAGGTTTTTGAAGCGGCGGTAATAGACGGTGCAACAAGGAATCAGTATTTCTGGAGAATTTCCCTTCCAATGATCAGCCCTGCTGTTAAGACTGCTGCCATACTTTCGATTGTCGGTTCTTTGAAATATTTTGATCTTGTCTATGTTATGACCGGCGGCGGGCCGGGAACATCGACGGAACTGATGGCAACTTATATGTACAAACAGTCGTTTAAAACCTTCAATATGGGCTATGGAGCTGCCGTTGCCGGAGGTATGTTCATTTTGATAACGATGGTATCACTGATTACCATGGAATTGATGAAGCGTAAAAAGGAGTCATGATATGAACAGTATCCGTACCAATCGTATCCGCAGCAGACTGCTGTGGGGACTTGCGTTCTTCGCAGCCGGTGTATACCTTGTGATTTCGATTTTACCTTTTATATTTATGGTATTGAATTCTTTTAAGGGAAAGTTCGAAATGTTGTCGAAAGGCATTTTTGTCCTGCCCGACAGATTTGATTTCTCCAATTATTCGACTGTTCTGACCGGCGGGTTTTGTCATTATTTTTTGAACAGCGTGGCGGTCCTTGCCGTTTCCATGTGCGTTCTGCTGTTTGTCTCTGCCTGTGCGTCGTATCCTCTTGCCCGTTTCAGGTTCCGCTTTGCAAATCCTGTATATGCTGCCATTGTTGCCTGTATGTCCATACCGGTACATATCACACTGATCCCTATATTCAGGATGTCCCAGGCCTTACGGGTGTACGACACAATATGGGCGCTGACAGGTCCGTATGTTGCGTTCGGAGTTCCGGTTTCAGTATTTATCCTGACAGGTTTTATGGCATCTATACCGCATGAAATAGAAGAATCAGCAGAGATAGACGGATGCAGTAAGTACCGGATTTTTTTCTCCATGATTTTGCCGCTTTCTGTTCCGGGCCTGTCCACGCTGGCTATTTATAACGGGGTAAATATGTGGAACGAATTCAGTTTTGCCTATACGCTGACACAGTCCGCTGCCAACCGCACTTTGCCGTTAGCAGTCTGGGAATTCCAGGGACAGTATGCAATGAATACGCCGATGATTATGGCAGTTTTAACATTATCGCTGCTGCCGTTACTGATACTGTTTATATTCTTTCAGAACCGTCTTATAAAGGGAATGACAGCAGGGGCCGTTAAGGGATAAATTTTTCGGAGTACGGGAGCTGACGGATACGGCGTATTGTCAAGGACAGCGGACATTTTTTCAGCGACGTCTGTATGCGTAACGGTATGGATGCAGACTGATGATACGTAATCCGGTTCTTCCCGGGTTCAAACCCTATCCGTGTATCATCCGCCGGGAAACAGATATTTGCTTTCCTTTTTTATTTATTGTATGATGCTGTTGAATCAGGACACATGCATTGGTTATATCCTTCGGACAGGTCTCCGTCTTACCAGTGCGGATATACGTATTCATGAACATCCGTAAGGTTTTAAAAATGGAATATAAAACAAAAACGACAGTACTTTTTCTGACAGTGTGTGGTCTTGTAATCTATACACTGGTTAAATGCGTGAAACTGGCTGCAACCGGTGATTATGACGCTATGGCTGTCTATCTGATCGGGGGATGGATTATTTGCGGTATTCTTATTTTTACCGCTAAAATAGGTAATCAGAAAGGTATCAGACTGATACTGTTTTCTTTTCCGAGCGCTCTTGTATTTTGTTTTGGGATTATTTATCTGCCCGGTGGAATCAGGTATCTTTTACGACCGGATGTACGCCTGGATTTTGCTGTAGAAAATGACTGGAATTCTTATGCAGAGAAGATCCTGAAAAAAAGCAGAAAGAACCTGAAATCTGATGACCTGCAGGAAGCTCTGTATACCGCAACTTACCATGGAAACAATACACTTCTGCCGGTGCTTATTGCTGCCGGTGCCAGAATAAATCAGCCTTCCGATGCCCGTGACGAGTTGCCGCTGTTTGGGGCGATAGGGGATGGAAAGCTTGATACAGCCAGAACTCTGTTGAAGCTCGGGGCTGATGTTACCGCAACGACAAAGGATGGCGTTACTGCACTGCATATTTCCGCAGATAGAAGAAAACCTGATTTTATCCGCCTGTTTCTGGCAGCTGGTGCCGATCCGGATTCTCAGGACGCCGGAGGACGCACACCCCTGCATTATGCTCTGCAAGGTATTTCAGACAGGAATATTGACGTCATAAAAGTGCTGCTGGCAGCCGGTGCCGATCCGAACATTCCTGATAAGCGGGGATATCCTCCGGAAAATTCTATTATAGGCGATAATGAAATCACCCGTTTACTGGAAGAGCACGGTGCCCGCCGCGTAGAAGTTTCCGATGGCCTTACTGATTTACATATGGCGGTCGACGATGGGGATACCGCCGGAGTCCGTCGTATACTAAAGAGCGGCTTTCCCGTGGTGGATGTCCGGGATGACGAGGACCTGACTGCGCTGATGCATGCAGTCAAAAATGAATATGCTGAACTTACCCGCATGCTTGCTGATGCCGGAGCCGATGTGAACGCTGTCTCCAGGCAGGGATACACACCTCTGATACTGGCTGCTGCTTCAGGTTCTCTGCCGATAGCGAATATTCTGCTTACGCATGGTGCAGACGTCAATAAGTCAGTATCCGGATTTACGCCTCTGAATACCGCTGTTATGAATGAACAGGGACCTTGCATTCTTTTTCTTCTGAAACATGGGGCCCGAATCGATAAAGATACAGAGGAATATGCCTCTAAATGTGATAATCCGTCAATCAGGAAGATGATTCTGGACAGGGTTCCTGAAACTCACACAGACAGATAAACCGGTCAACAGGTGCATCTCGTCTGCCTCGCTGTTTTATTCCGGTCCTGCCGCTTTGGAGACTCAGCGTTTTTATTCCTGCAGGATCGGAAAACAGCAAAACTGTGTGTTTTAGTTCCGTTTACAAATTATCATTTCTATAGTACACTTATAGACACATTTTTGTGTACCGGCGGGAGGCGTTATGTTAACAGAAGAGGATTTTGCTGGCCGTATTTTGTATCAGGATGCGGAGCATAAGTTTATCTGGCTGGGAGCGGATTCAAAATATCGTAAAAGCGAAATTCAGACGATGCAGTACCTTATTATTGACCATGACAGAGGTGTCCTGCTTGATCCGGGCGGAGTTCATCTGTTTTCGCATGTTGTCGCTGCTGTCAGCAGATATATTTCCATAGACAATATCGATACCATATTTTATTCACATCAGGATCCTGATGTATCTTCAGGTATAGCCCTGTGGCTTGGAATTACAAAGGCAAAGGTTTACATTTCTGCGCTGTGGACCCGTTTCCTTCCTCATTTCGGGATCGTCGATACGTCCCGTGTCATTCCCGTTGAAGACCGGGGTTCGCAGATAAAACTCCTGTCAGGAATAGAACTCGACATGGTACCGGCTCATTTTATGCATTCTCCGGGACAATTCAATCTGTTCGATACGCGTGCTCATATTCTTTTTTCAGGAGATATCGGTGCGGCCGTATTTAACGGCGGTGATGAAACACTTTTCGTTGAAGATTTTTCCCGGCATATTCCTCTTATAGAAGGTTTTCACAAACGCTATATGGCATCGAATGCTATAGTCAGGAAATGGTGCAGCAGGGTACAGGCCCTTCACCCCGAGATGATAGCCCCGCAGCATGGTGCAATTTATAAAGGTGAAACCGTTCAGTCTTTCCTTACCTGGCTTTCACAGCTTAA
>DCFS01000134.1:11062-29644 GCA_002319875.1 Treponema sp. UBA1798
GTCGGTGTTGCCTATATAATAGAAGATTCCGGAAAAGGATACCATGAATACAGATGTAAATACAAAGAATTATGAAAATGCAATAGCAAAACTATCGACAGGTTATAACAAAAGTATAACATTAACTTCTGTAACTATCAATTCTCTTAAAATACTTGATGCATCGATGGAGCAGGTTCAAAACGGATTAAGTTCCATTGTAAGTGCTTTTGAAGAAATCCGTGCCGGCAGCGCAAGCACTTCCGAAAATGCCGGGCAGATCAATACAATGATGGATGCAATTCTCCGGAAAAATGGAGAAATAAGTCAGGATATTGCAGCACGTGTGACGGAAGTGGAAAATGCTTCCAAAAATGCAGATGTACTGACTGATCTTTTTGAAAAGCTTGAGACCCAGACAAAAAATGTCGCCGGTATTACCGGCTCCATCAAAGATGTGGCGGACCGTACCAGCATACTGGCGATCAACGCTTCCATCGAGGCTGCCCGTGCCGGTAAAGTGGGTGCAGGCTTCCGGATTATAGCGAATGAAGTACGTAATCTGGCAACCCAGACGGGCGACTTTGCAAAAGAAATTACATCAAATATTGATGATTTTAAAACTACGGTAAACAAAATCAACAAGCAGATGAATGAATTTACGGAACTGTTGAACAGGTTCCATTCATCTTTCGGTGCGGTCCTTTCCAATTTCAATGAAAATGCGCAAACCGTGGACCAGTCGGGGAAATCTCTTGCCGAAATAACCGGTGCAATCCGCGAAGAGTCCCAGGCTCTGAACGAAGGACTTGTATCGCTGGAAAAGGTGAACGTGTCCATGAAGGATACACACACAATGCTCGGCGTCATTCAGTCGAGTCATACGTTTCTTGATGATCTGCTTGGAAAGGAAAACAGGTAAACAAACCGTACTATTGTGCAGGTTCGTTTTTTTGTGGTATGGTGTAGTGTAGTGTATTTTAAATAAGGGAGTATAGCGGTACCTATAGTGCCGCCGGGGAGTTATAAAATGGCGAATGATGAACATAAATGTACAATGGATAAAATAATCAGTTTGTGCAAAAGACGCGGTTTCGTGTACCAGTCCAGTGAAATCTACGGCGGGCAGGCCGGAGCCTGGGACTATGGGCCTCTGGGAATCGATCTTAAAAAAAATATACAGGCAGCATGGTGGAAGGAAATGACTCAGCTCCATGACAATGTTGTCGGTCTTGATTCTGCTATTTTTATGCACCATACAACCTGGGAAGCGTCAGGCCATGTTGCTCATTTCAGCGATCCGATGGTCGACTGTAAGGAATGCAGGCACCGCTTCCGTGCTGATCAGATGGATCAGGAACTTCTGAAACAGCGGAAGTGTCCGGATTGTGGTGGTGAACTTACCGAACCCCGGGAATTCAATCTTATGTTCAAAACACATCTCGGACCGGTTGAGGATGACCAGAGTATTGTCTATCTTCGTCCTGAAACCTGTCAGGGTATTTTTGTCGACTTCAAGAATATCGTTCAGTCAAACCGTATGAAGATTCCCTTCGGCGTTGCGCAGACCGGTAAATCTTTCCGGAACGAAATTATTTTTAAGAACTTTATTTTCCGGACATGTGAATTTGAGCAGATGGAAATGGAATATTTTGTAAAACCGGGAACGGATGTCGCGGCTTTTGAAGAATGGCGAAAACAGCGCTGGGCTTTTTATCTGAAATACGGTATTGCGGAAAATAACCTTCGCTGGCATCATCATGAAAAACTGGCGCATTATGCAAAGGATGCCTATGATATTGAATATAATTATCCTATCGGATTTCAGGAAATAGAAGGCGTTCATAACCGGACCGATTTTGATTTATCACAGCATTCAAAATTCAGCGGAAAAGATATGTCGTATATTGATCAGGATGACGGTAATAAAAAGTATATTCCGTATGTCATAGAAACTTCAGCCGGATTGAACCGTAATCTTCTGATGTTCCTGTGTGAAGCTTATGAAGAGCAGAATGTCGGTGCATCCGGCGAAGAGGATTACAGGACAGTGCTTCATCTGGATCCCCGCCTGGCCCCTGTAACTGTTGCCGTGCTGCCGATGATGAAGAAGGACGGTCTTGCTGAAATAGCAAAAGAAATTCAGCATGAATTGAAAGAAGACTTCGTCACGGATTACGATCAGAGTGGTACGATCGGAAAACGTTACCGCCGTCAGGACGAAGTCGGGACGCCGTTCTGCGTCACGGTTGACTATCAGACAAAAGATGATGATACGGTGACAATCCGTTTCCGCGATTCTATGGAACAGATCCGTGTAGCGCGGAAGGATCTCGTTGTCAAACTGCAGGAGAATATCCGCAGTTACAAGCACTGCGGGCCTGAAGCATAATCCCGGAAAATGGAATATATAGCTCTCGGCAAATCCAATTTAATGGTCAGCCGCACAGCGTTCGGTGCTATGTCTCTTAAGGACATTAGCGATGAGGAACAGGCCGCTGTACTTGTGCATCAGGCGTACGATGCCGGCATTAATTTTTTTGATACGGCGCATTCTGCGCCTGAAAGTGAAAAACGATTGGGTGCCTGTCTGCACGGAATACGGCAGGATGTGATTCTTGCTACAAAGAGTGCAGCGTGTTCGGGACAGGAACTTATAAGTGATCTCGAAGAAAGTCTTGATTTGCTGCAGACCGATTATGTTGACCTGTTCCAATATGAGACTGATACATCGCTCCCGCTCCAGTCTGGTCCCGATGGAATTTACCGTACGCTTGAAATGCTTCATGGTTCCGGGAAAATACGCCATATCGGTATAACGACAGGCAATCCGGACATTGCACATCAGGCTGTAACGGACCCGCTGTGCGAAACAATGCAGTATCCTTTTAACCTGCTGACTGATAAGGCTTCAGCTGAACTGGTAAAACTCTGCCAGGAAAAGGATGTCGGTTTTATTGCGATGCAGCCGCTTTATGGCGGCCTTGTGCAGAATATCTCTCTTGCATTCGGGTTCCTCCATCAGTATGAAAACGTTGTTCCCGTATGGGGTATGCGGACAACGGAAGAACTGAATCAGATACTGTATTTTGAAGCACATCCGCCAGTGATAGATGATCATTTCAGAGAGGAAGCAAAACGCTTCCATGATTTTTTTAACTGAGTTATGTATTATTTTTCGTTAAAGCTGTCATCACGTCGTCTGCTTCCTGTTTTGTCAGAACACGGATGATTTTCATGTCTGTGTCATTCGTCTGGATCCTGAGAGGTTTTTCATGCTGGTCCGCCATACCGGAGATTTCAACAAGCGGATTTTTGGGATTATCGGGATTGACGTCGACAACCTGGGCGACTTTGCCGTTGGAGAGAAATACATACGCACCGATCGGGAACAGGGACAATGTATACAGCAGAGCCTTGATGATTGTCGGATTGTATTGCAGGGATTCATTTTTAAGCATTTCAACCATAGCTTCATATGAGGTTTTGGCAGCTTTGTAATGACGGGATGCCGTAATGGCTTCAAATGAACAGGCTACTGAAATTATTTTTGCATACAGCGAAATTTTGTTACCTGTCAGATGCTGCGGATATCCCTGTCCGTTTTCTTTTTCATGATGTTCAAGAACTCCCAGCTGTATACTGAGAGGAAAATTGGCTTCTTTCAGTATCTGGAAACTTAATACCGGGTGGGTAAAAATCTGCTTACGGTCTCCGGGTGTCAGCGCTTTATCCGTCATATAGAGCTGGGGCGGTATCCTGATCATACCGATTTCATGCAGGATTGTTGCAACTCCGAGTTCTATGAGTTTTGGCAGCGGCATACGAAGCTGAAGTCCGATCGCAAGTGCCAGAATTGTTGAACGCAGGGAATGGTTGGCAAGATAATTTTTTGTCAGGGCTTCTTCTGTCGGGGTAATACGTAAAATATAACTTTTATCATCTTTGATGAATATACAGAGTTCCCGTACTTCTTTTGACAGGTCATCAAGATTCAGCTCTTTGTGTGTTGCAAATCTGGTATAAACCGCAGTGATATAATTCAGATACTCGTTATAAACCGATTTTACCGTTTCTATTCTGGCAGCCTCGCTTATGGTATCATCAAGAGATATATGGGCATTGGTCAGAGCTTTTTCAAGTGCTGATTTACCCGGAGGCTGCGTGCTGCTGTCCGCAGTGTCTGCATTCTGCTGTGTTTTCTGCTGTTCTGCAGTAACCGATGAAGCAATGACCGTCCTGGCAATTCCTATAACTCCTTCTGAATATACGGTATCGAAGTTCCAGTCAGTCAGTTCCCCGATAAGCTGACCTGTTACGGGTGTCGAATTGTTTAAGAGAATGAACGATTTATCCAGAAAAACTTCATCTGTAAAATAAGTATTTTCTTTTAACGTTTTTACTTCAAATGAATTCATATCGATACCCTCTTATAATATATCGGAACTTCAACAGAAAAGGAACAATGAAAAAGCATCTGAGGTAACAGACATTCGAAAGTGATTCCGGCAGACTGCAAAAAAAAAGTTGAAAAACTTCACACAGTTTTTCAACTTTTTAGGCATGAAGAATATATTATTCTACCGTAGGCGTCTGGATGTCATTACCGTCCACCGTAGAACCATTCTGCATACTATTAATATCGGACCCCGGGCATAAAAGTTTAGAAGAAAAAGAAAAATTTGTGATATATGCCGATATGGCGCTTATAATTTCACGGTAAATAATTTTTGACCGGTAGAAGGTCGCCCGATACGGTTCTGCCGGAATATATTCCTTTGCCATGATGCCTGCCAGTTGTTTTTCAGTCGGGAAAACAAGAGAAACGATATCTTTTATACCGCTTTCCGTAATAGCAGTGTCAATTTCGGAAAGTTTATTTATGACTGCAGGGTAATCAGTGCCGGACCGGGAGATTGCTCTGTTACACAGCTGTTCGCCTTTTTGTGCCAGCTGATACAATTCGTGGAATGAAACTGACAGCTGACGGCAGGTTTGAAGAAATTTTTCTGTAAGGTCAGACGGCCGTCTGCAGGCGTGTTCTGAACACTCAAAAAATGATTCCCGTAGTTTTCCGATAGGTGGCATGTCGAGAAACGTCTGTAACGGGCAGTAGTCTATCCCCGGAATATGAAGGCCTCCGGCTGAAAACGTAAAAGTTGCCGGTGCGTTTCGGGTTGCAAGCCTGCTCTCAAACCACCAGGCAAAAAGTTTCATGCGGCTGTCTGTAAGAATGCGGTTTCCGTTATTATCACTACCGTATTCCGTTGGTGCATCAAACAGGCTGCGGACTCCTGCAGTTTCTGCAGTTTGTGTCCTTACAGATGCAGCATGCACAGATTCCTCAAATGTACTGCCTGTTATATGCGTTTTTTTCCCCGGATATCCCAGGTCCAGTCCTGCCATATAAATCCTGTCAGAACCGATAAAGCGGGCAAAATCCCATGCGGTCGTAGAAACCGAACCTCCGGCAGCAAGCTTTCCTTTTAATCCGAGTTGTTTTTCAAAGTATTGCCCGAGAGGGAAAAGAGATGAACAGAGTACGGTTTTCCGGCAGGGAAATCTGTATACTGGCGGATATACAGCTGATTCCGTTATCAGAACCGAAGAAGGGGACGACAGTCCTGCGATATGTCGCGCAGCCCAGTATTGCGGATCGACGAGGATAATGAAATCCGGTTCAATGCCTGAACGCAGGCAGGCCCGCAGAGCTGTGTCTACACATATAATAATTGCCCGTTTTTTTATTTCAGCAAGGCCGGGCAGTATTATTTCCAGTGACGGCCCTGCCGCCAGTACTACAGCCGGAATATTCTGTGCGTGTCCCTGATAGATATGTATTCCGTCAAGCTCCGCAAAGCTGCTGATATTACGGCAGCTGTTCCTGAGCCATAACCCGGAGAACCGTTCAAGCGTATTCGTGTTTATGTCTGTTTTCTGCCGGTTCCGTTCTATAAGTACGGAAGCGGAATCAAAATAGGCCTTTGCATGTTCCGTCTGACTTGTAAGTGAAAAAAAAGTACAATGGTTTAATCCCGTTTTTTCTATAAGCGGAAGTACGGTTTCCGGACTGCAGTTTACTGCAAGAATACATTCTCTGTTCTGCAGTACCGGTGTCCAGTCAAGCAGAGCCAGAGCAGCCAGAAAATGTCTGATTTCCGGTTCCACCAGTATCAGCGTGTGTCCGGGATAGCTTGCTGCGTAAGCATTCGGCAGGTAGCCTATACCGAAACCGAAAAAAACAGCAGCGGTTATATCGGTAGTTTTTGTATTCTGTGCCTGCAGGACGGTATTCTGTGCTTCCCTCAGCGGATCATATGCGGAATGGAGCAACATACCGTTTTCCCGGACGGTGAACGGACCTGCTCTTGCCGTTTTGATTTCCCAGAATGGAAAAATGGCGGAGAGTATGGTTACCAGTGCCTCTCCCGTGGTTGTGTCAGAAATTGCTTTGCCGGATTTTTCTATCTCATCAATATCCCGGTATAGCGTCCCGGCCAGCTGCGGAAAGCGCATCCGGAACAGGGAGATGTTGTTATTCCAGATTGAATTCAATACTCATATTCTCCGTAACCGGTGTCCCCGCCGGAGGGGTCTGGCTTACAACCCATCCGTTACCGTTCAATTGTACCTTCAAATCACTGCGGTCAAGTAATGGCAGAAGGTCCCGTTTGGACATACCGGTAAAATCCGGCAAGAGTTGTCCAAGTACGATAGGGTCCGGATTTTTTATGAAAATACGGCCGGAATGGGCCAGCGATGCTGCTCCTCCTCTGCTCATGCCCAGATGATCTATAATAGTATCAGCTGCATCTGCTATGACGGGAGCTACGATCCTTCCTGCGTATGTTTCACCCTTTGCTTTCTCTATGACAATGTACAATATGATTTCCGGGTTTTCAATGGGAAATATTGCCAGACAGTTTGAAAGAAAGTCTGTGTCGCTGTATCCCTTGTGCACGGCATCTGCCATTTGTGCTGTTCCTGTTTTCACCCCGATGGAAATATCCTTGAGATGTGCTCTTGTACCCGTTCCAGATTCTGCTGTCGTTTCCATACATTGCAGAATGTAATCTGCCGTTGATTTACTGAAAACGCGGTTTTTGTATACGGGCTTGTGGATATAGTCTTCTGTCCCATTGTGATTTGTCATTTTACGCAGTATGGTCAGTTGGACCGGTACGCCGCCGTTTGAAATTGCAGTGGCAGCCTGTACCATCTGCAGGGCTGAAACGCTTAGCTCCTGTCCGATCGCCATGGTAGGTTTTGATCTCGCGGACCACAGTCTGTCGGTTGTATCCTTTACGGAACCTGTTGTTTCTCCCGGAAGTTCTATACCTGTCCGGTAACCGAATCCGAGGGAACGTATGTGTGCAAGAAACGATTCCGGATCGATACGTTCGCTCATCTGCGCGAGAGCGTCATTGCACGAATATTCAAGTGCTTCCTGTGCAGTAACCCAGCCATGCTGGCCGAGGCATTTAATCCTGATTGTTTCTCCCCCGGGTGTCTTTTTTTCATATAGCCCGTCGCAGAAAAAACTGTCTGTTTTTTTTATGCATCCGGTATCAAGAAGCATCGCAACAGTGAATATTTTGAATACCGATCCGGGTTCGTATGCGCTCATTGCCGGACGGTCTATTGTTTCTTCTTTATCGGCTGTATTATATTCATTCAGATTTACAGAGGGCAGGCTGATGTATGATAGAATTTCGCCGGTTTTTGCCTCGGCAGCTATCAGCATCATATTCGCAGCCTGTGTTTGTTCCATAGCTTCGTGCGCGATTTTTTCAAGTTTATATTGCAGATTTGCATCTATTGTAAGATAGACGTCCTTACCATAAAGGTCGCCGGATGTTCCCGGTTTTTGTACGGGACTGAGTATGTTCTGCAGCGAATATTCTACCCCTGCCAGTCCGTTGCCATCATCTCCCATATAACCGATCAGTTGTGAAGCCAGCGAATTTTCAGGATACGTGCGACCGGGAATACGGTCGAAACGTATACCGGCATATTTTTTCGTTTCGAGAATGGAATTGAGTTCATCATATGTTGACTGGTCAAGTTTCTTTTTGATGTAAACAAACTGTGTATCACCCGCATCTGTTATTTTTTTTATAATTTCAGTTTCATTCATACCAAGTACCGGTGCGATGTCATGAGCAAACTGCCGGATGTTTTCTATTGCCGATGGTGTTACACCAAAGTGATAGAAGTTAGTCTGTATCGCAAGCGGTTTTCCGTTACGGTCGACGATGGAACCCCGTTCTACGTTCTGATATTCGGGTATAATTTTCTGTTCCGAAGTAAACGCAAGTCTGGAATATTTTACTAGAATAACTATGATAAACAGCAATGTGCCTATGCCGGAGATCAGTATCCGTTTTTTCCGGAAAAAGTCATTCATTTCCATATAACTTTACCAAGAATATTTTTAGCAGAAACAAAACCATACGTACGGGAATCGACGGAATTGTCGTAATTATCACCGAGCGAAAGGATGTATCCGTTTGGAACATAATTACAGTCTCTCATATTATTATACTGGTTTTTTGAAAGCGTAATTTTTTTTCCGCCTACTATGAGACTATAACCGGAATCTGCTGAATAATCCAGTTTTGTGCCTCCGACAGCAACGCAGCGTTTGACTACTATTTTATTATCGTGAAGATAGATCACAATATCTCCTGATTGCGGCGTAGCCCATTGTATCAGGAGCCGGCTGCTGCCCGGCGTTACGATACCGTAAGCCAGTTTATTTACAATTATTACAGAACCGTTATGGAGTGTATGCTCCATCGATATGCCGGAAACATACAGAAAATCTACGACAAAGAGTTTTAAAATAATGCCTATAGAAATACCTGTAAAAATCCAGACAGGCAGCGGAAATCTTTTTTTTTTGTATGGCATACGTACTTTATTCTAATATGAGCCTCGATTTATGTCGATAGAGATGATATGGAAATTATCAGT
This sequence comes from Treponema sp. UBA1798, assembly GCA_002319875.1. Classification (GTDB taxonomy): domain Bacteria; phylum Spirochaetota; class Spirochaetia; order Treponematales; family Treponemataceae; genus Treponema_D. Next base: position 20,018 of record DCFS01000134.1, read on the forward strand.
TATGTCGGTGACCGGCAGAAGATCCATAAAAATATTCCTGCCTTTCTTAACAGGCGTTTCCATTATTGGCTTAATAAAAACAGGCAGCGGTCATCGGTAACCGGTATATACGGTTTGTCGTTTACACAGCCTGCAAAAGTCAGGAAATTATACCGGCCGGCTGTCAGCCTTCAGGAAGTCGTTCGTTCGGTTGAAAATATATACAAAAAGGCAGTGCATGATATATGGCTGCTGTTGTTTTCCGGTATCTGTGTTGCGACTCCATTTCTGGTTCATGCTCTTTGTTCTTATGCGGATAATTTTGCCCGCCCGCTTGTCCTTGAAAGTCTTCCCTCTCAGGAGCTTGAAATATTGAACAAAGCGATGTCGGAATTTGCCCTGAACCAGGATGATCAGCTTGATAAAGACGGTAATGTCCTTAATGATGATGGTACCGTATTGAAACCTTCTGATGTTTCGTTTCAGCAGCCGGTTACATACCGCAAATATACGATAATTTCCGGTGATACGCTGCTGGGAATTACCAGAAAATCCGGGTTGACAAATATTTCAACGCTTATTTCAGTTAATGATATCGATAATGTCCGCCAGCTTCGTGCGGGACAGCGGTTACGAATCCCTTCCCTGGACGGTCTGATTTATACGGTAAGGCGGGGAGATACGCTTACCGGTCTTTCCGTACGCTATCACGTAAGTGTGGAGGATCTGCTCGACTGTAACGACCTTTCATCTCATGTTGTTGCCGTTGGCGCTCAATTATTCATACCGGGCGCTAAACTTTCATCTGATTCAATACGTCACGCAATGGGTGAATTATTTATGTATCCGCTGTCGGTTTCCTGGCGGCTTACGTCCAATTTTGGTCCCCGCCCGGATCCTTTCACCGGTGTATCTTCGTTCCATACGGGAATTGATATGGCTGTTCCGCCGGGAACTCCGATACGGGCTGCTATGAGCGGAACGGTAATCGCTGTCGGATATACCAATATATTCGGAAACTATGTTATAATAAATCACGGAAACGGATATCAGACACTCTATGCACATATGTCAAAAGTGCTTGCGCATACGGGTCAGGAACTGAGCCAGGGTACAAGGATAGGTCTTGTCGGTTCGACGGGATATTCAACTGGCCCACATTTGCATTTTACCGTGTATAAAAATGGTAAACTCATTGACCCGCTGTCTGTTTTAAAATAATATCGGAACAGATTTGGTGAGGTAATTATATGACTTCTGTACATGTATGCCGCGGGTGCGGGCGGACAATAAACAGTGAGTTTCTTTATTGTCCCTGGTGTGGTCAGTCGTGTATACCTGATGACGGTAACAGGTCTCTTGATGCTGTTTTTGAGCAGCTTGAAAATATGCAGGCTCATGACCGGGAAGTCCGTTTATCTCACATGCATATGCAGCTTGATGAACTTCAAAAAGAACTTGATACGATCGTATTAAGTACGGAGATGCATAAATGAGGCCGGGCTTCCGCGCCCTGGTTTTATTGTTTTTTTTCTGTTTTGCGCGGCATCTGTATGCCGGTATTGTTTTCGGAAATCCGGATTTGAATGATGCCGATGAACTGCTTTTTACCGTTGAACACAACTTTCCCGGTGCAGTAAATTATAAAAGCCTTTTTACCGTCAGGCTGGAAGATGGTAAAGCTGCATCCTTTCCCCGCATCCTTACCTGTTTTCCGGAAAAAATGGATTTGCTTTCCGGCGGTGAGATTCTGCAGATACGGAACCGTTATGGTTCCGCAGAATATTCGTTTGTAACATCGGCTCTGAAATGGGAAAATCTGTCGGATTCGGTTCCCCTGCATTCCGTCAGGCCGCTGCCGGTTTCGGTAAGTCCTGACGGGAACTGGCTGTGTTTTGTTAAAAGAAAACTGAATACAACCGGCGTGCTCATTCTTGAAAATGTACATACCGGTGTGCAGGTTTTGTTAAACGATAATGCAGAGATTGATTATACGGATATTCCGGTAAAGTGGTCTCCTGACAGTTCTGTCGTCCTCTATGAAAAAAAAGGTACGCTCTATTTTTGCAGTCCTGATGCATCTGTAAAGGATATGTATCTGTCTGATAATTTCCATAAAATAGGTCCCGGATCAATTCATTCTATATGTTTTTCCCGGGATGCCCGGATTGTCTATATCTGCAACGATATCATATACCGTTTTAAGACAAGCGAACTGTATACGCTGGGGCTTTATTCTGCTTTTGTCAGCAGTGAAGCGGCTGCTGCGGTATTGCCGGTTCCCTTTAATGCGGTGACTGACAGTTTTGCGGTTAATGATGATGCATCTGAATTGTCAGTTATCAGGAGTAACCGGCTTGTCGAGTGGTACAGAATCAGACAGAATTCATATACCTATGTACAGACGCTCAGTTCCTATACGTTTATAGACGACCGTAATACCGTCCGGAAGCTGTCGGTTATATGGCCTGTAAATACCGTACCTGTCGTATGTGCGGATATGGTATCGCTGTCTGACGGCCGCGATTCAGTGTGCCTGTTCCGGATAGATAACGGACTGAAACAGATTTCTGAGGTCAGTTCTCCTGACTGCTATGCGGTTTCTCCTGATGGAACGAAGGTTGCATTTGCTTCTGGTACGTCGGTTTTTGAATACAGTACGCTGGCGGGGAATGTAATGTCTGTACTCCCGGATGAGAAAATTTTTTCGCTTGTGTGGCGGGATAATACGATTCTGTATGCCGGTGGCAGTCAGACGGTTCGTGAGTGGAATACCGCTGCCGGTACATACAGGCTGCTGTTTCTCTCTTCCGCGGAACAGGGCGTGTGGGACCGTTCGTCCGGGGCTTTGACGGCGCGGACGGTATCTGCTGCTTATACGTATGACAGTAAAAAAAATGTCTGGGAAATCTTAACGGGAACAGTATCAGGCAGTACTCCTGCAGCAGAGAACGGACGATACCGTGTATATACTGATTCTGCCGGGAATCCGTTTTATGATAATACGCTGTATGTACGCACGCTGACAGGTAAAGCTGTTACGCGTCCTCTGCTTGAGGAAAGCATGCAGGCTGTTTCTCCGGCAAGGAAAGTTGCAGTTGTTTTTGATGCAGCTGATGACGCTGCCGGTTTGCCGGCAATTCTTTCAGTCCTTGAAAGATATCATCTGAAATGTACGTTTTTTATCAGCGGTGATTTTATACGGCATTATCCGAAAATGACAAACCTGATTGCCGGTTCCGGGCAGGAATGTGCCTCTTTATTTTATACATCGGCTGATCTGACGGCTGCAGGTTTTGTGATTGATGAAGATTTTATACGAAGGGGACTTGCACGTAATGAAGACGAGTTTTATGCATGTACAGGTAAGGAACTGTCGCTGCTCTGGCATGCACCGGGGTATAAAAGTAATTCTGACATAGAAAAGGCCGGTGCTGCGGCGGGGTACCGGTATATCGGTACATCAGTAAGGGACCGGGACGATGTAACGCTTGAAGATGCTGTCTGCTCAAAAACAGCATATCATTCTTCATCAGCACTGATCGATGAATATATGAATCTGTTGTCCTTATCCGAAAATCCGCTTGTTATCCCGGTTTCCGTCGGTATTTCACGTGGATACCGGACGGATTATCTTTACGATAAACTGGAACAGCTGGTAAACATTTTACTTGATGCCGGATATGATATCGTTCCGGCCGGCAGTCTGCTATCTGATAAATAATGAAGCAGCTTTTCCCAGCAGATAGCCTGGCAGCGCTGCTTTTTTTATGCTTCTGTCTGCTACAAGGGGGATCTTTTCAAGAACAGTAGTACCGAGTTTGTAGGTAAGCTTACCATATATGGTTCCTGCCTGCGTACCTCCCAGTATACAGGCAGGTAATTCTGCTGTAACAGTGACCGAATCTGCTGCCGCCCGCGGTGATTTTCCTGTAATAAAAGGAACCGTCAGTGACTGTGCGTTCATTACAGGTACGAGATTGACAAATTTGTGTTTTGCTCCTAGAACAGCTACGGTATATACCGGTTTTTCTTTGCTCCGGAAATCTGCGAATTTTGAAAAGGCCCATTCCATGAGCGCCGTTCCGTCGTGAATACGCCAGCTGTTTCCCTGATTGCCTCCGTGTCCCGGACCCCGCATGGTTACAGACAGGAATCTTGTCCCGTTACGCTGTACTGTAAGTGCCAGATTGTATCCGCTTTCATAAATAAAGCCCGTTTTTAAACCGTCACAGCCTTCAAGTATATCCAGAAGTTTATTGGTATTTTCCTGTTTTATAGGATGTACCTTTTTTACTGCAAACGAAGGCAGATTTTCGGGAAGCGGATAGATAAATTCCCTCCTCGAATGAAATTTATCAAGTGCTTCAGGATATTCTGTCACATATTTCCGGGAAAAAGCAGCGAATTCTCGTGCAGTTGTAGTATTTGTCTCGCTGTAACCGGATGGCTCGGTAAAGTGTGTATGGATAAGTCCCAGTTTACGAACTTCGCTGTTCATCCGTTCGACAAATTTATCGACGCTGCCGCTGATATATAGTGCTATGGCAATAGCCGCGTCATTTCCTGAGTCTACGGCAAGTCCTGTCAGCAGTTCTTCAAGCGTTACGACCTGGCCTGCATTCAGGAACATAAGAGAAGAATCTGACGGAAGATTGCATGCATAACTTTCCGGTTTCAGCGGTACAATGTCCTGCAGGGAAATATGGCCTGCAGCAATTTCCTGGAATACGATGTACATGACAACCAGTTTCGTCATCGATGCAGGCGGAATGGCTTCATCGGCATTTTTTTCAAAAAGTATGCTGCCTGTTGCTGTATCTATAAGGATAGCACTTTCCGCACCGATATCGAGATGTGCAGGAAGCGTTTTATAAGGCAGATTTCTGAGCATTACCTTTCTGGCGGGAAATGCAGAATCAAGTATGGTCTCTAAATTTTTTTGTTCAACCGCCGTCAGTGCCTGCGGTTGAACCGGTGTACGGAATGAACGGACATAGAAACAGAAAAATAATACAGCGGATAAAGCTGTAATCGCAGCGAAGGCGAAGATAGACAGTTTAACTTTTTTCAACATGTGCGGGAGTATATACGAAAACAGAATTTAAATAAATAACCTCCACAGAACGTCATTTCGTACGGGAATATGCTTTTTTTAAGATTACTAAGAACACGGAGATTGAATTCCGCTGTCATAATCAGTGTTTCCCTGAATCCGTTACTGCAGTGGCCGGTTATATCCGGGAGGAACGTTGTCTCAGATACATATCTGCAAGAACTATTGCAGACATTGCTTCTGCGACCGGTACGATCCTTGGACACAGACATACGTCGTGTCTCCCTTCGATCAGCAGATCCGATTCTTCGAACGTTGTCTGTGAATTTTGTTTTTTTTCCGAAACGGTCTGCTGCCTCCTGAGAATGCTGGGAACCGGTTTCACGGCAATGCGGAATATGATATCGTTTCCGCTGGATATGCCCCCGAGGACCCCGCCGGCATTATTGGTTCTGAATAAAGGAGTCCCGGTTTTATCGGTACACATGAAATCATTGTCCGTACTGCCGTTAAGATCCGCAGCAGCAAACCCGGCACCAAACTCGATTCCTTTTACAGCACCTATGGAAAGCATGGCTTTTGCAAGTTCTGCGTCCAGTTTGCAGAAAACCGGCTCTCCCAGACCTGCAGGAACCCCGCTGATTCTGCATTCTATAATACCGCCTGCACTGTCTCCGTTTTTTCTCAGAACTTCTATGCGTGCTTCCATTGCTGCGGCAGCTTTACAGTCGGCGGCCCTCAAGGTATTCCGTTCCGTGTCACCGGGTATTATTTCGCTGCATGAAATTCCCGCGGCGCGCAGCGTATATGCCTTTACCGAAACAGGTACTGTATCGAGTATCATTTGTGCGACAGCCCCGGCTGCCACACGCGCTGCAGTTTCCCGTCCGCTTGACCTGCCGCCTCCACGGTGATCCCTGAATCCGTATTTCTGCGAATACGTATAATCCGCGTGTCCCGGACGGAATGTGTGTACAAGGTTGTCGTAGTCTCCTGAATGCTGGGAGGTGTTGCGGATAAGAAGCGCTATGGGAGTTCCCTCTGAAATTCCGTTAAATACTCCGCTCAGAATTTCTACGGTGTCCGCTTCCGATCGTGTCGTAACGGCAGCGCTCTTTTTCCCGGTGACAGATATTCCAGGTTTTCTTCTGTCAAGTGCTGCCTGTATACGGACAGCACTTATAGCGATTCCTGCCGGACAGCCGTCTATAACTGTTCCCAGTCCCGCGCCATGACTTTCGCCGAATGTAGTTACACGGAAGATTTCTCCGATCGTATTCCCGCTCATATAACGCCTCTTATTACGGGTACTCTATCATATCGGTCATTCTATGCAAAGTTCAGTACGGATTCTTTTTCGTATTTTTTATGTTCTATGTTTGTTCTGCGGATGAATACCCATGCGACAATACCGGATGTTATACCGACGCAGCAGTTGCTTACCAGCATTGCGATCCCTACAGCTTCAATTCCCAGTTGCGTAAAGTGTATAAAGAAGTAGAGCGGAGGAATACGGAATATAAAAAGACGGACTAGGTTTAAGGTAAGCGATATCCGTGTCCTGCCGAATCCGTACAGAAGACCCATTACGGATGTATTTACGGCAATCAGAATCGTATCAAGCCGTTCATACATATAAATTTTACCGATTTGAGCTGCGAAATCGGCATCCCCATGTGAAAAAATGGAAACAAGCGTGTCCTGAAAAATACCGGTTACGATAAAACAGATGAGCGAAAAAAACATATTTATTACGAATGTTTTATAGAAAATCTGAAGAGCCCTGGCGGGATTTCTGTTCCCGAGATTCTGGCTTATAAGTGATGTTTCTCCTTCCTGGAATCCTGCCGGAGGGTTCGTTGACAATCCTCCGAGCCGGTTCGATACACCGAGCGCTCCGATAACACTGCTGCCGTAGAACGCGCACATGGAGTTTACGATAACTTTACCGAAAGCGAAAATAAACTTTTCAAGAAAAATCGGAATGGACAGGTTTGCAAGCGGTTTAAGAAAAGCAGCATGGAATGTACAGGAATGAAAAGATATGCGGCAGGGATTTTTTCTGGACGCAAGATTTATAAGAGCTATGACGGTAAGTACCGATTGTGCGATAAGCGTTGCAAGCGGAAGGAATATCATGCTCTTTCCGAGAATATAAATGAATATAATGTTCAATACGGTCTTTATTACTACAACAATCAGATTGTACCACATATACATTTTGGTATTACCGAGTGCTTTTTCTATCGACAGGTATATCGTATTGATGAACAGGCATAGAAGGCCTGTTATTTCTATAATAAAATAAACAGTACCGTCAGCCATAAGGTCTTCCGGCATACGGAGCAATCTGAGAAAAGGTTGCGCAAAGGGAATAATGGTACACAGAATTATGGCGGCAATACCAAGTGCTGTAAAAAACAGTGTGCTGATCTGGCTTCTGACTTTTTCCATGTCTCCGGCGCCGAAGAATCGGGAAATGATAATACCACCTCCTATGGCAAGTCCGCTGCCCACTGCGGAAAGCATGGTCGATATCTGGCTTATGAATGACACGATTGAAACAACTGAAGAACTTATATTTGCTGCAATAAGCGTATCAACAAACTGGAATATCTGACTGAGACTGTCATAAATGACAACCGGCAGGCTGATAGTAAAAATCACTTTCCATTGATTGTCCTCGAGTATGTATTTTCTTCGTTCCTGTGCTGTCGTTTTCATGTTTCTATTTTAGCAGTCTGAAAAATAAAATCTGTACACTATTTGTTATTTTTGGTAATATATGTGCATAATATGATATTACCTGATAATGATGATTACCGTATTACCGGTACAGATGCCGGATTTGCAATTATAAAAAAATCTCACGCAAAAACCAATCCTTCCCGTCATTTCCATCCGTACTGGGAGCTGCTGTACATAGTCTCCGGAGAGCGTACGTTTTTTTATGCAAACAGAACACTGCATATAGAAGCCGGCGCATTTATCTGTATACCTCCCGGAGTATTGCACCGTGCATTGAATCCTCCGGAGGAAATCTGCTGTCTTTATAATATTTATTTTGAGAATCAGTCAAATTTGTATTTTGCAGGTATTGAGTCGTTACTCACTGCGAAAGAGCCTTGTATAGAACTTTCTCCCGCTATACAGGAAAAAGTAACGCAGCTGTTTGCCCGTATCGGCATGGAAATGGAAGAGAAAAATGATGGCTATATCCAGTTATCATGGGCCCTGATTATGGAAGTTCTGGTTACCGTGCGCCGCCAGCATTCTTCACGGGGTATCCTGATACGGCCGTCGCAGATCATGAATTCATACGTTTCCGCTGCAGTGGATTATATCAATTCACATTACAGCGGCAGCCTTTCGCTTGCATCTGTCGCGCAACGCCTGCATATAAGTGCTTCGTATCTGAGCCGGGAATTTCACCGGGCAACGCCGTTTACTTTTATAGAGTATGTAAACAGTCTGCGTATCATGCATGCCTGTACGTTGTTGAAATCAGGTTCTTTAAATGTAACGGCAATATCAGAAGCCTGCGGGTTCGGCAGTATTACGCAGTTCGGACGCTGTTTCCGTTCTCTTACCGGTAAATCCCCGCTTGAGTACAGAGATTTTTTTTACGGAAAGAACTGAGTGCGGCTTGTGAAATCCGTCTGACTTTTGCAGACGTCGCATGAGTATATGCGGTTTATCCCTGTAACCGTACTTTCCGGTTTTTACACGACAGGATATCTCCTGTCCGGCACTGTCCCGGGAAACCTCTTGTATATTTTGCATAAAAATGCAATAGTGTAGTATAATTTGCATAAATCAAACAAGAGGTTCTGTATGGCATGTTTACGTGGTGCTTTTACGGCTATGGTAACGCCGATGTATGAAGATGGTTCGGTTGATTACGAAGGATTCCGTAAACTGGTCAGGTTCCAGCTTGAAGGCGGAATAAACGGGCTTGTCCCGCTTGGAACAAGCGGAGAAACACCTACACTTGATGAAGATGAAGAGGCAAAACTGATTGATATCGTAATTCCTGAAGTACGCGCATATGAAAAAAAACACACCGTTAAAATACCGGTAATAATCGGAGCAGGCAGTAATAATACCCGGGATGCCGTCCGCTATGTTAAACGTGCCAGAGAGGCCGGTGCGGATGCGGCGCTGGTTGTAACCCCATATTATAACAAGCCGTCAGAGGAGGGAATCTATCGCCATTTTAAAGCAGTGTCTGAAGCAGGCCTTCCTGTCGTTGTGTACAATATTCAGGGGCGTACCGGTACAAATATCGGTACCCCGGTTCTTGAACGTATCGCCGATTTACCGAACATTGCCGGTGTAAAGGAAGCCAGCGGAAATATAAACCAGATGATGGATGTAATACTCAGAATAAAATCGAAACATCCTGATTTCACGGTGATGAGTGGAGACGATGCACTGACACTTCCGCTCGTTGCTGCCGGCGGTGACGGTATTATTTCCGTCGTTTCAAATCTGGCCCCGGGGATTGTTGCTGAAATGGTAAAATATGCGCTGGCTGGTGATTTTACCGCTGCACGTAAAATTCACTACCGGCTGCTGCCTTTCTTTAAAGC
>DCFS01000213.1 GCA_002319875.1 Treponema sp. UBA1798
CCCATTTTCTGTCCTCCGGATATATCGGGTAATTAATAAGGCGTTTTCAAAAGCCTATGAGCTTTGAAAACGCCTCTGACAAATATTACATTTCCAGCTGCCGTCTGCTGCCGGCTTCTTCTTCCCACTCGATACTGCTTGCCCGACGTGCACGCAGTTTTGCCCATTCGCGGATACCCTTTATCTGGTCTTCCATTGTCTGCGACAGGGGTATCATTCCCGCTATAACGGTATCTATATGTTTCTGCAGCAGTTCTTCTCCGTTATCAAATGCATCGTACAGTGCCGAGACAACAATTTCTTCTATTTCCGAACCGGAAAAACCGCGGGTTTCTTCCGCCAGTTTTTCAAGGTCATATCCGGCAGGATCGCGGTTCCGTTTCTGCAGATGGATTTTAAATATGTCTTTGCGCTCTTCCTTTGAAGGCAGATCGACGTAGAATATTTCGTCAAAGCGCCCTTTCCGCAGCAGTTCTGGCGGAAGCTGGCTCACGTTATTGCAGGTTGCCACGACGAATACCGGTGTCCGCTTTTCCTGCAGCCATGTCAGGAAGGTACCGAATACCCTGGCGGTAGTACCGCCATCCGTCTGTCCGGAACTGCCGAGCCCTGAAAATCCTTTTTCCATTTCATCGAGCCATAAAATTGATGGCGCAATGCTTTCTGCCGTCTGTATGGCCCGCCGGACGTTTTCTTCGCTGCTACCGACAAGGCTGGAAAAAACTTTTCCGACGTCAAGTTTCAAAAGGGGCAGCTGCCACATACTGCTGATGGCTTTGGCGGTAAGACTTTTACCGCAGCCAGGAATACCGAGCAGCAGAATACCGCGCGGTTCGGGCAGTCCGAAGGCCCGCGCTTTCGGTGTAAAAGCTTTACCGCGCTTGTTCAGCCATGTCTTTAGCTGGTCAAGGCCGCCGACTTCTTTCATATTTTCGCTGGCATGATAGTATTCAAGGACGCCGGATTTTCTGATAATCTGTTCTTTTTCTGAAAGTATAATTTTTAAATCAAAATCTCCGGTTTGTACCAGAGACTTTGCAAAAACGTTTTCCGCTTCTTCAGCTGTCAGGCCAAGGGCGGCTTCAACAACTTTGTTGAAAAGATCCGGAGATTTCAGTACTTCGAGGTTGCTGCTGTCGCCGACGCTTTCAGCAATACTTTTTATAATTACCCCCAGTTCTTCTTTTCCGGGGAGTTTGTAATCGATAACGGCTATTTCCTTTTCAAGTTCCACCGGTATTTTCAGCACGGGTGAAAGGAAAATAACGTTCTTCATCGTTGTTTTCAGAGAGTGCGCCACATCGCGCAGTTTCCGGACAACAACCGGATCGTTCAGATACGGGTGATAGTCGTTGAGTACAAACAGACCGTTCACATCGCTTTGCAGAATATATTCGAGAACTTTTATCGGGTCCTTCAGCTCAGTCAGGCAGGAACCGTCCTCGGTTTCCAGTCCTGTCGTTACCGTCCACCGGTATAAATGTTTTTTTCTGCCCTGTGTTATCTGGTGCAGAGCCCCGCTGACACGGTCTTCTTCAAAAGAAACGACATATACGAGCGGATATCGTGCCCTTATCAGCGTTTCTATCATCATACCTGATTCATGTTCCGTTGCCATTTATAACCTTCCATCATAGATTCCGGTACTGATAACAGTACCGTCTTCACTTATATATATTTCTCCCGTTTCGGCACAGCTTTCCCTTTCAGTCCTGTCTTCTGTTATCACGCCATCGCACAGCACAAGGAAACGCTGATTGCCGGAACCGCTCCAGCCGCACCGCGGAGGATTTCCCTGTTCATACGGGCCGTCAATCAGATAATCACAGAACTGCAGCGCCGGTTCACGGCGCGCCCACAGTTCTTCCCAGGTATAGCCCGTATAGACCAGCGTATTAAGCCCTCTGTTCCGGGCAGCCTGCAGCAAATCTTTTAGTGCTTCCGGCTGTTCAAAAGGTTCCCCTCCGGATACCGTCAGTCCGCTCACGCACTCAGGATCAATTCCTGACAAAATCGTTGTGATGTCCATTTCGCTACCGCCGCCGGAAGGCTGCGCGTCCGGGTTGAAACAGCCACTGCAATGCCGGTTGCAGCCCTGAACCCATACGACAAACCTGCTGCCCGGTCCGTTCGCTTTCGAACAGGCAAGGATCCGGTGTATTCTCACGGGCACCTGTTCCTTTTCAGCGTAAAGGAAGTGATATAGCCGCCCTCATAGTCAAACCGGTGGGTCACCGTATCTGCGATATACTCGCCGCTGAATTTTTCACCGGTGTATTTAATGGTAACCCGCATGCCCGGATGCAGTTTATAATTGCCCTCTCCAGTTCCTTCAGCTTTTGCGTACAGCCAGGAATTATTCTGCATGACTCCGACCGCCCGGTTTTTCGCATCGTCTGAATCATACAGGTCGTCGGCAACCACAACACTTTTCCACATTCCGCTGCCGCTTTTTGAAACAGCTGTCCAGTCGGAAGAACCTCCGGCTTTAACGGGAACATCTGCCACACCGGCAGTACCGGTAATGGACTGGCATTTTTTGCTGTCCCATCCGGTAAACGTACAGGAAGAAATAAGCCTGCTAATATCTTCACCGGCACTAAAAGAAACAAGGCTTTTGCCCCATTCGTATACGATTTCATCAGTACGTACTGTAATTTCGCCTTTTATATAAACTTTTGTTCCGTAAGCATATACAGCCTTCCCATACATCCCGGCTGCTTTCATCAGATAGTCATAATCATCCATTCCGTATTGGGTACTGAATTCGTGGGCAGCACCGAACGAGTCCATTTCCGCGGTCAGCGAATAGGAGTCAAGAATTCCCGTAAGCGTATCGGACAAAGTTTTGTTCTCACAAGTTGTATAGTGAATGCTGTGTTTCAGGCGGTACAGGACATTCGAGCAGGAAACTTCAAGTTGTTCTCCTGCATTTTCTCCCAATATGATCCGGAATCCGGTTATCTCTCCGTTAAAAACTTCATCAACGTCATCCTTATACCCCATCTGCACCGAAATCTGGCTTTCCATAGCCAGAATACCGGCATCTCTCAGTTTGACGGCAGATGTATCAAACAGCAGCGTACACGTGCCTATGCCGTTAAGTCTGTCGGATACGACTATCTTCAGCAACGCTCCTTCATGATCCGTATCCAGACGTTTCCCGTCGATATATACGATCCATACCGGCGTCAGATGTTTGTTATCATTTGCCATAGAATCTCCCTGTCAGCATAATTATTCCGGGCTGCGTTTCAATACAACGGAGGCAATTCAACAATCGTCCCTGCTGCGATATTTTCCGGGTCATCAATATTATTGGCATCCGCTATCACACGCCATTTTGAACTGTCGTGGTATTCCCTCGCAGAAACCGAAGACAGTGTTTCTCCTTCCCGCACAATCATACGTTTTGTATGATCGGCAGATTCACGCCGCGTATTAGACAGCTGCGTTGCAGCTGTCGCATATTCCTTGAATATAACCTTCAGAATAGCTCTCAGTGGCGTACCGTTGTTCGAAAAAAGCGTAAACCGCTGTACAAGATCTTCAAGTACACAGTCAAAACTCAAAGATCCCCATGCAAACCGGAGCAGCGGAGGGCGATGTTCCTGTGCGTTTACAACCATGAGTTCTTCAATTTTCCCCGTATAGTCCCGTACGTCAGTTTTTTCTTCAGACGTATCAAAAAACAGTTCCATAGAAAGCCGCTTACGCTCTCCCATGGTAAACTGTACTGGCGGCGAGTCCATACCGAAGACATTCACTTCGGACCAGGGGGTTTTCTTTTCTATCACATATTCTTTCGGGTTAAACAAAACCTGAATATCATCACCGGTATCCAGATTTGAAATAACAGCTTTTTCAAGTGCCATTGCTATCTCCTCTTTTTTCAGTTACCATCAACCATCAGTCCTTCATGGGTTATCTCTATCCGCTCCACCGCATATTCGCTTCCGAGGTTCGTCTCCAGCTTCGGGCCTATCCACCGACACGGGAATGCACGGAAAAAGTTCCACCGCTTGATTTCGTTATTTTCAGTATCTTTCAATATGATTGAGCCGTTTTTCCGCTCAATTTTCCGGTCTTCGAGTACGGTCTCCCGGTACCAGTCAAAAAGAGCCTCGTTATCCGTTATCCCCTTTTCCAGTATCAAATTGGGATATCTGGTACGGCCATAAAACTTGTGTGTCGAAGTATTCAGCCCGCCTTCTTCTATTTCGTACACATATGTTTCCGCCTCCAGTCCCTCGCACTTTTGAAAACGGGCGGTTTCTATGCCGTCAATTTCAACTGTAAAAAAATACGCCGATATCTTTCCGTCGTCAGCCATAGCTTTCTCCTTTTACTGTTTATCCTGGATATATACACTTGCACCGTCTTTCTCGGCTGTTATCTGTATTTTAAAGAACTCAACCGGCCGTACGATAGCAATCCCGACTTCAAATGTCAGGATTCCGTTATCTATATTTTCCGGCGGATTCAATTCATCGTCGCACCGTACGTAAAATCCCTGTTCGGCGGTGCTTCCCGCCAGATATCCTTTCATCCACAAATCCAGCAGGAATCCTGATACCTGGCGCACAAGCCGTTTTCTGAGGTTTTTATCATTCACTTCAAAAACGGCCCACTGTGTTCCCTGTTTTATTGCCGATGTAATGCGTGAAAAGGTACGGCGCACATTGATATATCGCCAGTCAGGATCAGACGACAGCGTGCGCGCACCCCATATCTTTATTCCGCGCCCGGGAAAATACCTGAGCAGATTAACGCCTGCAGCAAATATCAGTTCCTGCTCCCCTTCCTTCAGATTCACCGCAAGTCCTGCGGTTCCCTGCAGGACGCAGTTCGCAGGTGCATGGAAAATACCTTTTTCACTATCAGTGGCAACGATGCAGCCGCATACGGCACCGGAAGGCGGAACTCTTACGGTACGTGCACCGACAGGATCCAGCGGATCAAGCATATCGATTTCCGGATAGTATGCTGACGCGCAGGCGCTGTCCAACTTTTTTGCCCAGCCGGTGGCCTGCTCTATATCAAATCCCGACGGTATATCAAGAACTGCGAACCTGCCGGGAAAACGTTCAGCCTGTTCGACAAGCGCACGCTGTACCGCATAAACACTATTCAGCCGTTTTTCATGCGGTAATCCCGCAACGGAAAGCAGCCAGCTGGCATCGGGAACCGCAATAAGCGATATATCGTCACGGCTTTCAAAACACCCCAGCCCCGCATACTGCCCAGGCCCCTCATACCGTCCGATAAAACAACCGGCGGACATATCTGCTATCCCGTCACTGCCGCCGGATGCAACCCGGGCAAAGACGGGATATACAAGTCCCCCGTTATGATCTCCCCTGATACGGCATAAAGAGGACCGGGCGTTTACATACGTTTCGAAAAAACGGTCCGATTCCGGATTCCCGGAAAGGTGAAGATAGTTTTCACTTACACCTCTGCAGGAAACCGTCATGGAAAAAAAGGTCCGGGCAACAGGAATCTGGTTCTGTTTTTCCGTGCCATTTTTTAATTCGGATAACGGAACCGTTAAATATATTCTGTCTCTTTCAGTACGGGCGACGCTCCGGTACACCAGATTACCTGAAAAATTAAACTGGAGGACATCACCGCTTTCCGGGCCGCTGCAGCTGCCGGCAATCCACAGGCCGTTTACGGTATCGAATTCCGATATCGCACCGGACAGTTTTTCATATTCATTCCAGATACGGACCGTTATGTAATTTCCCCAATGCCCGGGGCTTGCGGCCTCAACAATAATGGATCCTTCCTGGCATTTCAAAGTTGCCGATGCAGGACGGGCGGAAGCCGTATTTGCCACTCTGACAACAAGGCACTCTGCTCCGCCGCATCTGAAATAATTATATACCGCACACGGTAAAACACCCGCTGTGTCGAAACCGCCGAAATACTTCAGATAGCTGTCAAAATTCTTTAACAGAACCGGTTCGTTCAGAGGGCCCCGCTCGGTTATACCGGCAAACGCGGCAAGACACCGTGTATCTATCTGAAGAGAATTGAGAGCATACTGCTGTTCCGATACATAAATACCGGGTATAACCATAGAATCCATTACACGTCAACCTTTCCTATTTTTATCTTTTTCTTTTTTTTCTTCATTTCCGGCTTGTATTTGCAAAACGGGCAGCTGTCCCAGTTATCTTTCATAAGCATTCCGCAATCAGGACACCGCCGTCTCGTTATACCCATATTTTTCCGCCGCTGGATTTTTCTGTATATGGCAATAAAAATCAGCAATGCAATAACAAGTACTATTATTATGACAATAAGCACTTGCAGCCACTTCGGAACAGGAAGCTTTACGGCAACAAACGTTTTTTTCCCGGCACCGGTAGCATCGTGTTCATTAACGCTTATTTCCAGCAGATGGGGAGTGTTATCAGCTTTTACGCTTTTGACCCGGTATGTTACGACATATCCTTTGATGACCGATTCCATAATAGATTTCAGTCCATCCGGTATATTCCTTGCCTGTCCGGCATATATATACGTACCGCCGGTGGAATCAGCAATCTGATTCAGAGCGCTCAAACTCTGAACGCTGAGTACCTTCATGCCGATCGCATACACAGGCAGTCCGGTAGAGGCAAGCGCCGTATCAAGCTGTTCTTTTGTAAAACGGCTACCCTGGTCGCGTCCGTCGGACATGATGATAATGACCTTACGCTGAACTTTTTTCTGTGCGACCTTACGGAGAATATTTAATAAGGAATCGTATACACGGGGCTGGACACCTGACACACCGATTTTATTTACCGGTGCGGGATCAAATGTTTTCCTGCTTAAATCTTCAAAAACAGCTGTAGCCTCTTCTCCGATCGTATATAAAGACAGGGTATCTTTGGGATTCAATAATTCTGCAAACTGGAGAATAGCGGTTTTCTGAAAATCCAGCGGTTCTCCTTCCATTATACCATTATTGGACATAAGAATCGTATAATCGACACCCTCATCCATCATGGAAAACGGAGCAACTTTTATTTTAGCCTTGATTTTCTGATTATCGATACGTGACACGAACAGTCCGGGTGCGAGATCAGTTACAAGAGCACCCTTTTCATTTTTTACCACAACATACGCTGTCATGGACGGATAGTCAGAAGAAACTATCTGATCTATTTTAATATCAAGTTTCGCCAGGTTTTTCTGTTTTGCCTCCTCCGGATGACATAAGGAAATGGCAAGAAAACCCGCCATAACAAACAAAAAAAGTTTTTCTTTGAACATACGCATAATCCTATAGTAATTTTATTTTAAATAGAGTATTACCCATTTTTAGAATATCTCCGTCGATCAGCGTCGTTTTTACGGTATCGATATTGTTTACCTGAATCGGTTCTCCATTTCCCAGATCAACCATCGTACAGAGACCGTCTGCAATAACCAGATATGCATGCTGACGGCTCAAACCTGAGTGCAGGATGCGGATTTCACAGTCAGCACCGCTGCCGATAAAAGATTTTCCTTCATGGATGGTATAGAATTTCCCCAATTGACTGTCTTCGCCCAGCGTAACAAGCCAGCCGGAGAGAGGAGCCAGACAGACCGGACAGTACTTCCACGACGGTTCCATGATATGCCCCTCCGAGCAGTATTTTAATCCCATTTTTCATTCTCCTTCTTCTATAACTGCTGATAGACCCAAACGGTCCCGGAATTATCACGCCCCTTTTCTCCGATGGTAAAAGCAATCTCCGGTGTATAATCGGCAATTTCGCCTTCTTCAAATTGAACAAACAAATTTCTCCATCTGTTTTTAGTATCAACGCCGTCAACAGCAAGAGTTTTTACTTTTTTCCCCTGAAGCCGGACTTCGACAACATAATTTCCCTGATGAATATCCGTTCTTCTGACAATAAGCGTCTTTCTGCCCCGTACGATATGTTTCATACTGAATACCATCGAACCGCCGATCCAGCGTCTGACCGTATCGTGGACCAGTACTCCGTCGGGATAATAAAAAGCTTCACTCGACGTTGAAGGATGCTGGCAGTCCGTAAATTTAAGCCGGTGCGCCTCAATCGACTCGGAAGATCCCATACTGATCGTATCAACAAGTGTATACCGCTCTTCTCCGAACAACAGCACATGCGGCATCGGATAACTGATATACTTGATGTCATCGCTGCTCACCTCTTTTTCAACGAGAGTTTCACGCAGTCCGTCGATTACCAGCCGATGATCTTTCAGAATTTTATCAAGTTCTTCATAGGTACCGTTGTAACTTTTTATAGACTCTCCAAAATTGTACATGGCGTCGCGGGCTGCTTCATAGGATTCTTTTACTGTATACAGCCGTCCTTCTTTTTCATGATTGCGTTCATATTCAGCAATTTCAAACATAACCTGATGATCGAGATCAAAAAGCGGCGAAACAAGATTTATAACATCATCATAAAAAACTCCGGAAGTCTGCATAATCATTTTAGCCGTCGTAGCCACTGTCTGCAGATTCCGTAAGGAAGGAATCTGCAAAGCTTCATAGCCGGAATCGGCGACAGACCTCGAATATTCAAATAAATCGATAAGAAAACGGAGAAGATACGAAGAGATTCCTTTTTTTATACATACAGACCAGGGAACAAAGCGGTAATCAAGTGTATTAACGCCGGGATCACAGAAATTATCATTATTTTTGATTTCACTGATACCGGTTCCATCGGCATCGGAAAGCTGAATCCGGGCAAGTTCGATAAAAACACCGGAGTCGGTAATTTCCTGAACGATTTCAAGACGCGCTGTTTCAAGTTTATGCTGGTATCCCTGCAAATCGCTGTTTTCCCTGTTCTGGTAAAAATCTTCCATCCGCTCGTCATATCTGATAGTCACATAAACCGTGCAAGGCAGTTTGTATTTTTTCGGGTCGAGAACAAGCACCTGAGGTTCGTATAGAAAAACAGGATGTCCTTCTCCATCAAATGCAAGGCCTCTGCCGACCATAATAGTAATCAGACCGCCTTTGGTCTTCTCTGATTGAACCTGAAGAGAATCTGCGTATCCGGGAACAACCCCGAAGCCATGAAAAAGCCTGTTATATAAGGCTTCTTTTTTAAAATGATACTCTTCTGCAGCATTCCAGAAAATGGGACCAGCCTGCAACCCCGGGAAAAAATTTGCTCTTTTAAATACCCCCGTACCATTTTCACCCATAAAATTTCTGTCTCCTTCAAAATTGAATTCCCGTTTCTCCGTCTAAAATAGTCGAATCTTTCAGTATGGTAATATCCCTCGGTTTCTTTTCCTGTCGTTTGAAACAAAGATAACATTTCGTATGGGCAGGTTTTTCATTCTGTATTATCCTCGACAGCCTGCGTACCAGACCTGCATCAAATTCTTCTACTGTAACGGGGAAATAAACAGTGAAAAATCCGGCAGATTCTTCCGGCTCAAAAATATGACTGTCCACATCGGTCCCATCCAATATTTCCATTGCGCCGAACGGAAGTGACCCCTCTATAATTTCCGGTACAATGCCTGAAACGATTGCAAGATGAGCCCTTATTCCAAGTGACGTTCCCCGATATCGGTATAACGGTATCGCATACTGAAGATATCTGCGGATTTCGGTTTCTCCACCAATCGTATCAAGATTTACCCCAAACCAGTCTGCAAGAACAGGCAAAAAAGACGAAGGGCAGTCCATCGGACGAAACAGTTCATGCACATTATCGAGAGTGATTGCCAATCTGTTATCCATATGCTGAAAAATCATCAGGAAATTCCTCAGAAAATCATTTTCCTGATAATTTGAGGGTAAATGCCGTATCGGATTTTTCGACGTGGCAAACAGCATTACTTTCCGCCGCTGCGTATCATAGGTACAGTCGGTAACAACAAATCTCCGGTCTGGAGACTCACGGAACGTAATATCGATATCCGGCTCTGTAATTTCGGGGCATAAATGAAGAATACGATTCCTCGCTTTATATACATCGAGACCGATGCAATACCTTTTCAATTCCGCCGTATCCACTGATTTACTTCCATCTTCTGACTGTCAGTTTGACAGTCTGCTGGGCATTCTGCTCTTCCTGAACAACCGAATATCCCATAGTTTTTATCTTGTCCATGACCGTTTCATATGCATACTGTCTGGTAATTTTATTCAGTAAATCTTCCTGTTTCTGTCCGGTAAACGTCTCTATCGCCCACCAGTCTGCTACTATTTCCAGCTGACTGCCGTTTTTACGGATTCCAACGCTGTATTTTGAACCAGTCTTAATCTCCAGAATACATCCGCTTATCTCCTCATTTTTTCCATATCCTGAAAGTGTAAGCGTCTGCCCGTTTTCAGCTTCAACGAATGAGATGCTTAAAGTATTCAGAGCCTTTTTCAGGTAGACAAGATTCTGTATTTTTGTATCAATTTTCGATATATGGGACACCGTTATTCTCCTTTCAATTTCTGTCCGGTTTGAATCCGGATATATGCAGTCGCAGGGACTTTCTGGGTAACGCTTTCTATCACACAACGGACAAACCCGTTGGTAATTTCCCGTATCTTAAAGGTTCCGATGATTTCACCGAACGAGGCGTCGGCAGAAATATCCCCTGACACACCTGCGGACAGTCCGGTTTTTATGTCACCGGTTTTAGCAAGAAGGTATTTCTGTACGCCATTTTCTTCTGATATCTCCAGAACCCGCATCAATCCGTATACCGGTTCGTATTCTTCTTTCGCCTTTATAACGATAGTTTTCGGCAACGGAGTAATTTCTGTAAGAACCAGAGGGTCTTCAGCAGGGGTTAACTGTGAAACTGATTTACAGGAAAAAACGACCAATGCAGTAACAATAAATACCGCTATTTTCTTAACAGATTCCATACATACTCTCCATCTTTTCCTTTGAAAAGCCATGTTCTGGCACCAATGTAAACAAGATAACTGCGAATCAGATCACCATCATTATCAAGGGCTTTACCCTGAGATGATTTTATATCACCTGACGAAATGGTATCATCAGGTCGTTCATATGAACCGGCCATAATAAGATGTCCGCCTTTCGACAGCGGCATGCTTTCCAGTGTATCCCAACCGGAAAAAAGTCCGTTTATAAAAAAGCCCTGGCCCGGAGCTGAAATATCGGGAACTGTTCCGTAATTTTCTTTTCCAAATACAGCTTCACAGATCATACCGCTAAGAACGCGAAACGATTTCCATATGCCAGCAAGTGTAAAATCGGAACTGAAATACTGAAAAGACTGAATTGTTTTACCAGTCGCTGTATTAACCAGATCTATATAATAGATATTTATTTCATCAGTAAGCTGGATTCTTCCTTTTATCATATAATCTGCCTCGGATGAATCCGTTCCTTCTACCTGGGTATAGTCACTCACTGTTCCCAGGGCACAGCTGTTGAACATGCCTGTTGTATCCAGAATATATGAAAAAAGTTCACTGAAATAATCGTCCGCAACTTTTATCGTAACACCTTCCTGTCCTGTAAAAGTTGCCTTTATGTATTCAAACTGGCCGGTATCCTGCCCTATCAGCTTCCGGCAGTCAAGCGTAAACGGTGTTACCAGAATTTTTGTCTTTCCATTAGTCCACTTCTGGTCTTTATACATACGGTACAAATCCTGCAGGCAAACATAAACAGCAGCATCCATATCAGAGGTATCTGAAAACAGTCTGACTACAGTCAGCGGAAATCCGTTCAATGAAAACGGATAGAGCGAAATCGACATGACATACCATGAACCGCTCTTAAAAAGATATGGTTTACAGAATCCATCAAGAAGTACCGGATAACGCTCTGATTTTAGATTTGATATCAGGGTAAAAATATTTTTTGCCCTGGAATTGGCATATTTTGAAATGAGCCATTTATTAAGAGAAACAGGTTTAAAATTTCCTTCCAAAACCATCTGCCGGTTTACTGCAGTTTCAAAAGAAGACAACAGGCTGTCCGGAACCGCAGAGGTTCCGGACGCATGAAACATACAGACTGCCGGAGTTATTTCAGGTAACGCATTATACATATCCTGTATTTTCTGATTTTGTATCTCCGGCAGCTTCAGACTGTCAGGTTTAACACCTTTAGCAGGAAGGAAACCGATAAAAAAGAATAGTAACAATATACTGGTTCCGGTATACTGTATTTGTGCTCTGTTTATCAAATTTATCATGTTTTTCTCCCCACCTTAGTCTATCCGTTACGCCCACTCAGCATTTTCATATACCAGCGAAATAGTTTCCTGATTTACGCCGCTTTCCTGGCTGCCCAGATCGGAAATATTCCAGCCACATGGAACGCAGTTAAAAAGGTTTCTGCGCTGAATTTCCGTCGTACCGTCACGATCCATAAATACTACTGAAACAGATTTCTGTTCGGGACTTCCGCGTTCAACAGTCTTCCACCATTCTTTTAAGACTTTATCCCGCGGGTCAGCATTGCGGACCATTTTTACCGTGTCGTATTTTACCTTACCGACGACCTTCCGGGGATTTTTATCCATACCGCCCATATCATCAGATACTTCAGCAGTAGCTCCAAGACCTGAAATCGATACAAAGTTTCCATAATCGATTCCATCGATCTCAACCTTAAAGTAAGACTTTGTGGTAGGTAAATAATCTGCCATGTGCTTCTCCTTGCCGGCTTTTTGCCGCTATAAATTTATTCTTCTCCAAGGGTTTTTTGCGAAACCCTGAATACTACAAATTCTGCCGGTTTTGCCGGCGCCAGACCGAGTTCGATAACGACGTAACCGGCATCTATCGATTCGGGAGGGTTCAATTCATCGTCACAGCGGACGTAAAATGCCTCTTCCGGAGTATCACCAAACAACGCACCGGAACGCCAGATATTCAACAGGAAGGCGGTAATATTTCTCGTTATTTTTTTCCAAAGATCACGGGTATTTGGCTCAAAAACGACCCAGTTTGTACCATTCTGAAGGGCCTGCTCAACCATACAGAAAAGACGCCGGACATTGATATATCTCCATTCCGGATTCGAACTGATTGTACGCGCACCCCATACGCGGATACCGCGGCCCGGAAAGTCACGGATACAGTTGATTCCCTTCGGGTTTAACAATTCCTGCTCCGCATCGGTCAGGTTGTATTTCAATCCGACAGCCGTTCTGAAAATTTCGTTGGCAGGAGCCTTGTGGACACCTCTGGTTCCGTCAACCCTGCTGTAAATACCGCAGATGCCCCCTGAAGGCGGGGCATATACATTCTGATCTGCTACCATGTCATACATGGATATCCAGGGGAAATAATATGCACCCATAATTGAATCTCTCGGTTTCGGCATTGTATCAATTCCTTTTTCGAGTTTTTCAGGAGAATCAAGTACAGCAAAGCGAAAACGATTCTTTTCGCAGTGGGATAAAATGGCATCCTGAGCTGCCGGATCGGTAACACCGGGAGCTGCCACAATGGCAATATCCTGAACAGTATCAAACAGGAACAATCCAGTCTTTTTCCCGGCGCCATCGTCAGAACCAATAATCAGTTTTGCAATGTTATCGGGATTCTTGATTTCAACAGGAAGCTTTTCTGTAACATCCGCATCCTTTTTATCAGCGGCCGCATCTCCTTCTGCAGGTTTCTTTTTTGCATCTGCCTTTTTTTCCGGCAGGACAGCCAGGTTATTGATATAACATTTTGTCCCCCCATTCTGAAAAAACTGATACACACCATGACCCAGCCAGCCGCCCGTATGCATACCGCCGAAAAGCTTGGTATACTGCGTCCAGTTTGTTACCAGAACCGCTTCATTGACAGGTCCCTTTTCCGCTATACCGAGGAACCCGACAATGTTCGTTGCGCCGGCTTCAATAGGTTTGGAACCGCTTTCAATTTCTTCAACATAAACACCAGGTGTTTGATACGTTGGCATCTTTCATAACTCCTTCTTTCTTTATTTGATCATTCTGCTGCGCAGATCACGATTTTCAACACGCTTAAATGTTGTTCCCCTGCGGGAATTGATACCGAAATCAATCCGGTAATCCAGATTCAATACACAACCGTCTTTTTGAAGTTCATTTCCAGGAACCGGCTGCCTGATTACCGGCTCCAGAAATATTTTTTTCAGATCATTACCGTGCCAGCTGCAGTCGGATATATCGACAGACGGATTATCCTTAAAAAAAACGGCAAGTTCTCCCACTGCACCGAGAACCAAAGAGACGTCCGCTCCGGAAACAGCAAAACGTATACACATGGCAAACTGAGTGGGTGGCTCATACTGCTTTTCATCGACAACAATTCTTTCACCGCTTTTGTCAAAAGCCAGTTGACAGACATCCGTAATTTCTATCCGGACGACAGGAAGCTGATCAGAACCGGAATCCCGTTTTTGTCCGCATTCCTCGACCATGAATATACGCTCTTTTCCACTGATATCCACAAGAGAACCTCGGATCGATTCAAGTATATATTTCATCACGTCTGACTGTTTCATTCCATATTCTTCCTGTTTTCTATTCTGACTGTACTCAAAAACGGCAGTTCATCGTCCTTCAGCACCAGTTTTTCAACAACAACACCTGCATCTTCATCGTAAATCTCAGACGCATCAACAGAAAGAATACCATCTGTTTTTTCCAGCTGTTTGAGGACAGAGCCATTCGTTACATCTTTTCCAAAACTCCAGCCCGAACCTGTATCACCATACAGCGGATGGAAAAATTTCCATAAATCCGTTTCTATTTTTTTCTTCATCCGTTCAGTATCTACTACATCGCTCTTAAATATAATCGACAGGAATATGCTGAAATTACGGTATACGGGTCCCTGAACCAGAATGGGGGTACCAACCAGCTTGCGGCCGTTGAGGTAGTCGGTAACCCTGCGTAGCAATTCCCGTGACGGCAGTAATTTTGTCGCATAGGTAGTACCGGAGGCCATTACGGGGATAACAACAGTACAAATTTCGCCTTTTCTGTTTTTGTCCCGCAAGCACCACGCTCTGCCCACAGAGGCCGATGCTTCCCGCGCCAACCACTGAAAATCTTCTGCGGTAACAGCACGCTGCAGACTCCTGAACACACCTGCAGCCCTTGATTTCAGGCTGTCTACCGTTTCCATATCCGCCCCGCCTTCCGCAGGATATGGATTATCGCATCCTGCAATAAACGGAATACTCTGGGCAAGTATCTGCAGCGTGTGCGCAGCTATATTACCGGCAGAACCTCCACCGGCCTTATATTCTGCAAGTTTTATATTGAATTTCCGCCGGGGAGGATTCACCCCGTGCTGTCCGTCACCAAAAGATATCATCCCTGTTTTATAATCCACGACGTAATGTCGTGAAAATGGATCGGAAGCATAAAAATTTTCGACTTCCCTATATCGTACCCATACTGCAGAATCTTCTATATAGTATGGTTCCGTTATACCATCCTTTTTCATCATCGCAAGTTCGTTTGCCGCAGGAATAGACCCCTCGTCAATATACAGGACAGTTCCAGGCAGTAACCCCACATGAGCAATGCTGAATACCTGTCCCGGTGCGCCGGTCCCTGAACCAAGAATCTCATTTTGGTATGTCCGTTCATTGCGCGCATATACAGAGTTCGGAATAATAGCCTGGATAACTGGCTGTGATTCAAAACTGCCGGATACCATACGGACACGAAGCCAATAGCAGTCCTTCCCGAACAAACTGCATGGAACCATATTTTTCGGTGTAATAAACTCCACGAAGCCGGATTCATGGAAAGAATCAGTCATATCATTTACAGAAATTACTTCCCATGAATTTCCATTCCAGGATTCCCATACCAGATCTACAAGGCGGGGCTGCTTTGTTTGAACAGCTTCCATCATTGAAAAAAAAGAAGGCAGAGCCGGTTTTGGTTTCGACGAAGCATTTTCATCTATTCTGAAATACAGGGATGTATCTCCAGGAACAAGCGCCTGTGAAAAACCCAGAAAGAGTGCGGGAACTTTTTCGTTTTCTACATAAAACAACGCTACATCAGATTTATCATCTTCTCCGGTTTTTCTGCATAAACCTGATAAATCGTGCCATTGAAAATTGCTGTTTGAAAAAACTGCTGCAGGTGGTTGTTTTTTCGCTTCATAGGTAATACGTATTTTACTGAATATTGGCGAATGGACCTTTGAACTGAATTTCCAGACCCAGTTTCCGTTTTCATCCTGGGAATATGTTCCCCCGATGGAAAAATCCTTCGTCAGCAGGCGGACTCTAATCCAGTAATGCTCTTCGTTATTGACTGCAACAGAAGACATGGTGTCCGGTATGACAAACATAACAATACCAGCCTGTTTAAATCCGAACGTGCCATCAACGAATTCGGGAGAATCCTCTGACAGTTTACTCCAGTTTGATCCATTCCAGTATTCATATGTAAACAAAGCATTATCATTCTCATCTCCCGCTACATAGACTTCGCTGAATGAAAACACAAGTTTTACCCTGGTTCCCCGATTCTTAAATATTTCATCGGCTGACATATAGAAGATTTCGTTGTATGCCGGGTTTTCTGAAAAAATACGAAATACACCATTCATATCAATCAGCGTATATCCTGTTCCAGAATTGGTAAGACACTGGTCTGGCATAAATCCCAACCCGCCAAAAATCGTTTTCAGTTCGATCGCTTTTACAGACAAAACAGAACTGCTGTCAGGAATATCAGTCAGAATTCCGCGGAGGTATATATTTTCACATCCGTTCACCAGACATGGCTGAATATCAAGAGGTCCTGAAATATATATTGTATTGTCTTTTTTCCTGTTTCCGCCAACAGAAGAGGATGTTCCAACATGAACCCATGATCTGCCGTCCCAGTATTCCCAGTACAGGTGGTTGACAATTTCATCGCTTGTAGAAGCAATTTCTCTTGTTGATTCAAATGAAATTTGTACATAATTTTCTGTTTCGAGATATTTAAAAGCCGGTGATGCTATATATAAAGCATGTTCAACTGAGTTCCTCGAGTCAAACAATTCAAAGTTTTGAAGGTTCCCATCGCTGCAAAAATCCGTCCAGTGTTCCCCGCAACGATTTACACAGCTTGTCAGGGCGCTACAGTTCACAAGAATATCCCGTTCAGTTTCAAATACGAAATTTTCCGAATCTCCGACGACAGCCGCCACCTGTGTTCCGGCTTTGATTCTGACAGGCTTCTGATAGCCTTCAACCGGAAAAAAACTGATAACTACACGGGCACTCTGGGGTGCCACCAGTGACAGTCCCATCAGCTCAAGCAGCGACAGATAAGTTTTTTCCGGAACCTTGTTCAGACGATACAGCGTCATCTCGGTCATCCAGGCAAAAAGCTCAACCAGTGTAATACCAGGATCAGTCGGATTATGATTAGTCCATTCAGGACAATAACGAGGAATCAGACGGATTGCTTCGGCGACAATATCATCAAATGTTCTGTCATCCAAGTTGCTTTTTGGAATCAATTTCTCCCCTCTCCAGATAAAAAGGATAGACCATATTAAAAAAAGTATTGACAGAGCGTATCTCGTAATCAATATGAATGTTTATTTTTGTGGGGTTATTTGCGTCAGGCTCTCCACTGACATTTTTTAATATAACGCGGGGTTCCCACTTTACGATAGCCTCTGTTATATAATGAACTGCCAATGCGATCGTCTGCGGTGAATCGGGTGAAAATATAATTTCATTTATTGCACAGCCGAAATCAGGGCGCATAATCCGTTCACCGGGTGTTGTGCCCAGAATAATACGAATAGATTCTTCAACATTCTTTTCATAGCTGGAAGTCGCCAGGTTACCGCGAATATCCGCCGTCACGGGAAAGGCCCATCCCCTTCCCAACAGGTTTCTGTTCAATTTCTTTTTAACTCGTCACTATTAAGATATATGTATTGTATCTCCGTAATTAAAAAATTTCAAACATTTTGTTGTTTTTTTTTCAAATTTCGTGATATAATTATATATATTACAATTAGATAAAAGAGAGATTAGAGAAAATGGAATCTTATTTCTATCTGGCGCGGGTTTCGGACAACAAAGATCCGGACAATCTGCATCGAATTCAGGTTACAAAACATGACAGTATGGACACCGTTTCTTCGTGGATCACCTACCTTTCACCTCAAGCCGGTGCGGGAAACGGGGTATTTTTTCTGCCTGATATCGGTGAACAGGTACTGGTTCTGGCACTTGGTGAGCGGCATACCACTCAGATTGTCATCGGTACGATATGGTCGGAAAACTCAGTTCCCCCAGCAACAGGAGAAAACAGTAACGCCGATATGAATCAGGATGGAACAAACAGCATCCAGTTTTTCAAAAGCAGAAGCGGTAATATGCTTATCTTTGATGACACAGAGGGAGCGGAAAAAATCCAGCTGATAACAGGGGACAGTAAAACCCGCCTTGAGTTTTCCATGGCAGAGGAACTGGCCGGTTTTACTACGGAAACGGATTTGGCGGTCACTGCAAAAGGTTCTCTCTCTGTTTCAGCAGAAGAGATTGCTATGGAAGCAACTAAACAATTCAATGTTTCCTGCGAAGAACTGCAGACCAGTGCATCGAAAAGCTGCACTCTGTCTGCAGATCAGGATATGAGCCTGCAGGGATCCGGTATTGCGTTAAATTGAAGAGTGTTTTCCAGTGCATATTATAGAATAATAATTAAAAACATTCCGGCCATTGGTTATTATTCCGTTTGATTTTCTACAGGAGAAAAAAATGAGTAAAAAACAAGAACTTGAAATTTCAATTTCGGAAACCGGAGAAGTTACCGTCAACGTTATCGGTGCCAAAGGTAAAAGCTGTCTTGATTTGACGAAAGATCTCGAAGAAAGCCTGGGAACAGTAACAGCCAGGGAAGAAAAAGCATCTTTTTATGAAGATGATGAAACCGTTCAGGTTCATACCGAGGAGCATAACTGATGAATGGTTCTGTAACTTTTTACCTTCCTTTCGGACTTGTTCTTGACGGTAACTTATACAGAAAAGGAACAATGCATCTTGCAACGACAGGGGACGAGCTGGATATACAGTCGACAGATGAAGCAGGGATGAATACCCGATATCGCGATATTCTGCTTCTGGCAAAGGTTATTGATGAACTGGACGGATTAAAACCGGTAACCAGAGAAATGATCGAAAATCTGTTCGAAGCCGATTTTCTGTATCTCCAGTTGTTATACAGAGAGATGAACAGCGAACTGCCGACGCAGATAACTGCAGTCTGTCCGCAATGTCACCGGGAACATCCGGTCATGCTTCCGGAACTGTACCGTGACATGAGTATATACCAGAAGGCCTGACATGCTTTTACGTTCTCTGACAGACAGACAAATTCTTTACGATGCATTTCTGGACGGCGGTATACGCGACAGCCAGATACAACTGTGCGACATGGACTCTATGCAGTTTTCTTCAATTATGTGGAATAAAACTTCAATGCAGGATACGAACGCAAACGGTATAACCTTTAAACAGAGTTCGTTTACATCCGGTATGTTTTCCCGTTCCAGTCTCATGAACAGTACATTTACAGAATGCAAATTCAAACAGACATCCTTTTCCGGTATTACACTCATCAAATCCCGTTGGCTGAAAAGCCGGATGACGGCAGCGACGATTGGATCATGTACGATGCAGCGCAGCGTGCTTCAGCAAATGACCATATGCGAAAGTACGTTTTCCGATTTCGAAGGAGTTATGGCAACGGTAACAGACTGCGCTTTTTACGCGGCTGCATTCGAAATCACCTACGGGAGCGGGATGAACGGGTTTTCCGGTGCGATACTGGAGAACTGTATTTTCCTTAACTGCAGATTTTCAGGATATCCGTTGAGAGGAGCAACACTAAAAAACTGCGTATTTGCCGGATGCAGCGGAGATATAACAGATGATGCAACGTGCTCCAATGTATTCGGATTGCAGCACTCGGAACGGATTAATCCTACAGAACTAGTCTATCGCGACAACGCCGTGAGGATACTGAAAAATTACAATAGGAAGGAAGCGGTATGAACCGGGAAGAAGAAATACGTACCTGTATCGGAGGAATAGACAGCGAAATATTAAAAGATGCGCTGTCTATCGTATTGGCAGAACATGCGGACAAACGGATGGATAGCGCTATGCAGCAGGCATTACCTGATTTTGCAAATTTCGCACAGGCGGTCCTTTATCTGAAAAAGAAATATCATTTTCAGGAACTTGATGCTTTTTCTACGGAGGCGGATCTTGTCTATGTACAGGCAGGAGACAGACGGGTTCTGCTCACCGACAGAGACAGAATCCAGCCTGTTCCTCAGGGCAAAAACTTTACAGCTTCACATGACGGAACAGACTGGACTGCCGGCGGTACTGTACCAAAAGGGGACACAGGGATTTCCGGCAATACGGAAGATATGGACAACGCTTTTGAACCACTGAAAAAGGATACATCCCGATTCAGCCATCTGGAGTTATAACAATGAAACTGAGAACGGAATTCAGATTTACCCTGCCGAAAGGGACAGGTATAAAAACAGAACCCGGCAGGAAGGCAGGCGGCATCATGCGTCTGGTTCAGGTCAAAGATATCGTACAGATAGAACGTGACGGAGCAGTACAACGAGGTACAGGGGAGTTTTACGTAGTATTGTTGAGCAAGGTCATTACAGAGCTGGGGATGGAACGGATGATCACCAGAAAAACAATCGAGCAGCTCAGTCCGGTAGATTTTGCGTTTCTGGTCGACTTTCTCCACGAGATAAATCATCAGGTTATAAAAAAGATACCGTTGCACTGTCCGTCCTGCGGGCTCGACTATACAGGGGCATTTGAACAACTGGGGGAAGTATAAGCCGCCCCCGGGAAACGGTTTTCCGGGAGGCGGCGGATATTGCATACTATTTTCACTGGGCACGGGAAGAAATTATGGATATGACGCAGAAAGAACGACTTTTGTGGCTGAACCAGATTAACCGGATACACAGGGAACAGAAGGTCCTGCGGGAAAAAGAAACGATGGAACAGGCAGAACGGTTGTTCACCGCACGGACGGAACAACAGGAAAAACAGAATAATTCAGGGGGAATATTATGATCAAAGAACTTTCCTGGTATATAAAAAGCAACAGATTCAGCTCACTCGCAGAAGAACTGGACGGCTCGGTAAAAAAATATGCAGAAGCAAATGCAGCCGGCACCCCGCAGGCTGCAATACTCCGCGAGCAGGCCAGACAACTTCTCCAAACGCAGGCAGTCGAGAGCGGACTGAAAACAGAACAAAATGCTTTTATTAATATCGATGCAGAATTTTTTAACGGAACGACACTTGAACAGACCAAACTCGATACCTTTATAAAGGATATTATCAAGGCCCACTGCTATCAGAAAATACTGTGGGAATATATGGGAACCACCGGTACTATGACGCAGATCAGCACAACGGAAATGGAAAAAGCTGGCCTTAATTACCGGAATTATCTGCCGGTTGCTTACAAAAAAACACACCCTGAGAAAAAACCGGCAGTACCGGCAGATAATGGAATGGTTCCGTTCTATCTGTACAATGACGGGAGTATCAGTACTGCATACGACGGCAAAAAAGCGCAGCTTAAATTCGATACACTAAAAGATAACAGCGGGTTCAACTGGCACGAGAATTATAATCCGAATACAGAAATAAAAAAAGACGGATGGTACGGCGCTTTTGACGTTGATGGGACATGGAAAAAAGTTATCACGGAAGAACATTCCGGAAATACCGGCAGAAACGCAGAAAGACAAATCCAGCCGCTAGAAATAATCAGAGACGGCGACAGTGCCATATTGTATGACCCCGACATGCTGCTGCTGACTCCTGCAAAGCTGCTGTATTTTAACGGTGGCAATCTGTACGGAGCCGAAGAAGGAGACACGGATGCAACGGTAAACCGGATCTCGGAAACACTGAACCATATGGGAATTGCCTCATTTGGTGCCATCTCTACGGGATTTTATCCTAAAAACAACAGTGAACAGAAAAAAATCCTTGAAAAATACCGGGAAATACTAGGTTCACTGTCGTCTGCAGCAATGACCGTTAAAAGTACCCGCTATGTACGGCAGAAAAAAGAAGAAAATGCAGCAATCTCAGTTGCTATTGCACAGGAAAAACAGGGGGTACAGCTGCAGCAGAAAATTTCTGGACTCATACGTACAGGTAATAAAGGAGAGTCTGTCGTTACGGCAGCACTTACGGGAAAAGCTTCCATCCCGCTTTCCGTAAGAAACAGCGATGACAGACATGCGGCAGGTATAAGCGATAAAGACTACGCCGTAATTTCCGCATATTGTGTACCGGAAGAAAAAGAAAAGGCATTCAGCAGTGCTGTAATCCAACTTTTTCTATCATGGGACCTGCTTAAAACCAGTGGACTGACACGGCAGGAACTGATTGAAAAAATTTATCAGAATATAGTTTTGCAGACTTCCGAAACCGGTATGGTAACGCTTGAAGCTCCGTTCGAGGATATTATAGACGGAAAAGGACTGGAAATAACCGGCACCGCTCCCGGTACGGTACCGGTTATGACAGACAGCAGCGCTGTTCGCCGGTATACGGAAACACTAGCGGAAAAAGGACTCATTCCTGCAGGAATGACAGTTCCGCTCCAGCAGGCAGCGGCATCAATTCCCCCGCAAAAAACTGCAGGACTGCAGCAGCAGGTAAACCAGGCTATTGCAAATGTCATGGCTGCATTTACCGCGATACAGACCAGTACCGGTATGACACCGGCAGAAACGATTAAAACAGCAGTAAAAATCGTACACGGCCAGACAGGGGAACCATTCGAACCACCGGTATCGGGCTTCGTTGACCAGACAAGGAAAACACAAAACCGGCGTGTCTTTTCAGAATTATCGCTGTCCGGCATCATTGAGCGCGCTTCCCGGTACAGAATTGCCGTAAAGGAAACAGAAACGGCATCCCTGATCCATCCGGACAAAACAGTAGACGTTACGTTCGGATCATCAGGGCGACAGACACTGGCAGACAGCATTGACAAACAGACACTGGAACAGACACTCGGACCGGCGGCTGCAGAGCAGGCTGAGGAATTCCTGCACAGTATAGGAACAGCGGACAGTACCATCGCAGCTCAGGTTCTGCTGGAACTGCTGGACCAAATGCAGCACGGGGAACCAGCCGGGCAGAATACCCGTACAGCTGCAGCAGATACGGCGGCAGAAGAAAGCGTTACACCGGTACAGAAAACAGGAAATACTTTCAGGATGTTTCAGCATGCCGTATACTGCGCATTCGAAGAACGCGCAGCATATAATCTTGCCTCCGAATCAGGCCGGGCCGCATATGTACAGAGTGCAGAATTCAAAAAAAGCGGACTGACAGAGCAGGAACTTTCGTCACTCGCAGCGGAAGCTGTACCGGAAATTACCCGCAAGCCGGAAACCGGAAGTGTTACTGTAAAACCCGTGTACTGTCAGAAGCCGACGGAACAGCCGGTTACCCTGAAATCTCAAAAGGGAATCGCAACAGAACTGCACCGGATAGTCCGGCAGGACGGACCGCATACAGAAGAAACCGAAGCCGGACTTACATTATCCGGACAAGATGCAGGGGGAATAACAGTCCAGAATCTGTCAGGAGCAGGTTCCGGCGTATCAGTGCGTATACCGGATGCAGCAGTTCCCGTCCGTCTGCTCCACAGCCTGTCCGGATTCGACAGCAGCATTGCCGTACCGCTTTCAATGCTGGCTGGTCTGGACACGGAAAAACTGGCAGCAGACTACGGATACCCGGTTTCTGAAGCGGAAAAAGCAGTACTGTCACTGACACACTACGGATTCCCCAAAGAAACGGCGTCCAAGCAGTATGCACAGCTGGCTCCGGAACTTGACCGGGTGCTCAAAACGGGACGAACCGCTCAGACGCTCCGCAAGAATATGAAACTTCTTATGGAATCTCTTGTATACCAGAAACCGGGAAGTCTTCAAACCGTAACCAGTCCGCTGGCAGTATTTGAAGGAGAACCGGCAGCTTCCGGTACTCAGCTGACAGAGCGGAAAGCGATCAGTCCGGCAGCTGCCGTAAAATCTGCATCTGCCGCACAAACCGAAAAAACGGCCGTCCCCGTAACGGAACTGGCAGGCATAACGGAACAGTCGCTCATTGAGACCTACGGGTATACTGCGGAAGAAAGCATACCCGTACTTCAGTTTCTTTCCACTCTGAAGATACCGGCAACAAGAAAAGAAGAGGCCCGGACAGACCTGGTACCGGACATTAAAGCACTGCTTGAAAACAGCACAACTGCCGCAAACCTGAAACAGAAAACCGCCGCCGCGTTCGCGCAACGTAAAGACATTACCTGCAACACAGATACGGAACAGGGCCGGGAAGCATTCAACCTGTTTGCCGCTACTGTACCTCAAAAAATCCAGGCAGACGCTACCGTGCCTTCCGGTACGCAAGAGCCCCTGCAGATACAGACCATACCCGCTGCCGGCAACGGAGAAGTAGCGGTTACCCTGCTCCACAGTAACGGAGGATTCGACGGCAGCGAAGCCGTACCCCTTTCACAACTTTCCGCACTGGACGAAGAACAGCTGACCAACCTGTACGGTTTCCCCGTTCAGGCAGCAGCTCAGATATTCCAGACACTGCAGAATTACGGACTATCCCGTGAAACCGCCGGACAACAGTACAGCATAATCGCACCACAGCTCGAGCGCATACTCAAAAGCGGGAAATCACCCCAGACATTCCGCCGCAATATGAACCAGTTAGCCGCATCGCTTTCCTACCGTAACAATTCAGATACGCCGGTACGGATACTGCACAGCACAGCCGGTTTTCAGGGAAGCAACATAACACCAATTTCAAACCTTGCGGAACTGACCGCCGGCAGCCTTGCAGAAGACTACGGATATAAACCGGAAGAAGCGGAAAAAGCGCTACAGACATTACAGAATTACGGAATTTCAGGAGAAAACGCACCTCAGCAGTATGCACAGATTGCACCGCAGATGGAAAAAATTCTCAGAAACGGCAAAACGTCACAGGTACTCAGACGCAACATGAAAACGTTCTCCGACTCACTGTCAAGACAGATTCCCACCGCCATAAGACAGATACCGGCAGCGGGAACGGCAGTATTCCGGACCGGTATATCCGTACCCCCGATGACGCCCGCCGCTATCCCGGAAGCGGCAGTCACTGTCCACGGAACAGACATGACTACACCGGCCTTTACCGGTCCGGAAACCGGTATGACTTTACGGACACAGATGCCCTCCTCCCCGCATTCCGTAACAGCGGATACCTACACCGATATACCGCTGCATACGGTACGGACGGCACCCACCGTCCCTCTCACCTTCCCCGGACAAACACCGGGTATACAGCCGGAAGAAATGAATACATTACCGGAAAGCAGCTCCGCGCATACTGACACGCCGCCACTAACCGGGACCGGACAAACACCGGCAGGAGCAAACGGACAGGCCGATGCCGTTTCAGGGCTGCATTTACAGCAGCACGAAACCACGCAACCGCAGCTTTCCTACACCGGAGATACAACAAAAAACAGAGAACTGGAAAAACTGCGCCGCATCAACGCAAACTACGAACACGACCGCCGGATACTGGAACGGGAAAAGACCCCGGCCCTCGCCAGAAGCGCCACACACGACGTAGGCCACGCGGAAGGAAATGAGGCTGAAGACGCGGCAGATCCCCGGACAATGGGAAAACAGCTCAACAGGCAGTTTCTTGATGAAGCAAGGAGCATCGTATTATGACACCCGTGTTACCCCCTGTAAGCATCAATAAAGATCTGCTGTCTGCATTATGTGAACAGTGCAAAAAACTTTATAACTACAGTCACAAGCAAGTATCATTTAAATCCGGCTACGATAAGGGAGTTCCTGCCGATACGGATGCACCGGAAATCACATCCCCTCTTGAAGATACCGTCCGTGACCGTCTTGAACGGATACTGGGGAACAGCCTTCCTTCCGTTACCATACACAGAGGCGGACAGACTCAGGAAAACCTCCGTGCTGCGGGTGCCTGTGCCATGGCCAGCGGTAACGACATCTATATCCGGCAGGAATCCTATCTCGAAGGTTCCCAACTTACGGACCAGATTCTGGTTCACGAATTAACACATGTTCTCCAGACAAAGCAGCAGGTTATAAAAACTAAGGAGGACATCGAAAAAGCTGAACAGGCTGCCGAACAGAATGAGCAGCTGGTCCAATATACAGAGGATCCCTGGTATTACGTCAGAATCGGCGGCAGAATCTTCAAAGTCAACAGACAACTGTCACGGCAGGCTGTTTCTTTTGCTATTGAAGAATTGAAACAGACTGTCAGAGACGCTTCCGAACGCAACGATACGGAACTGCTGGCAAAGATTCAGAAAATGCTCGAAAGAAGGACTGTGCAATGAACCAGATCGACACTCCGGAACTGAAGGTAAAGAAAGCGGACTATCTTTTGCAGACGCTGATAGCGTATAACAGAACAGTTCTGATCCCTGATTATGAAACTGATATAAAAAACAAGAACGAAATGCAGGTAAAAACCGGTAACTATCAAAATATGCTCGACAGTTTCAAAAAGAAACTGGATGGACTTGAAGGACGGTTATGGGATATGTCGTTACTGGATGCGGCAGATGCGGAAACACAGCTGCGTAATACTTTACGG
>DCFS01000261.1:0-1968 GCA_002319875.1 Treponema sp. UBA1798
CGGTAGGCATCGGGCCATTCCCGACGCGCGTTTCATATGCCTTGAAAACGCCGTATATCTTGTCAAGGGCACGCGGACCGATCCCGGATCCGGTGGCAGCACCCGCAGAACAGGAGGCTCCCGAACTGACATACGGATAGGTGCCGCTGTCTATATCCAGCATTGCACCCTGAGCCCCTTCAAACAGGATATTTTCACTGCGGTATTCCCACATTCTGGCAGCAATGTCGACACGCATTGAAAGGAGATTATCTATATAAAGCGCAAGGAAATCCCTGTCTTCCTGTTCAAGATCATCCATCTTTTCCTTCCAGGTAAGATCAGAGAGGCGGATTCCGTCCCGCTCCGATTTCTGTGAATAGGTAGTTCCGATTCCGCGGCCGGTAGTTCCGATCGGACGTCTTCGTGCAGCGTCACGATCTTTATCCATCTGACGGTACCGGGGCAGAACAATATGAGCGCGGTCGGATATAAAAACGCGGCCTTCCCAGTTAATACCATTATCCTTCAGCATCTGCAATTCTTTAAATAAAGCTTCAGGATCGATTACCATTCCCGATCCCAGAAACACGGATTTATCTGAATAAAGTATCCCTGAAGGAACCTGATGAAGCGCATATTTCTTTCCGTCAACAACAATGGTATGACCTGCGTTTGCACCTCCGGCGTAACGCACAACATACCTGGCATCTTCTGCCAGATAATCAACGATTTTGCCTTTACCTTCATCGCCCCACTGGGCACCCATTACAACAACATTCATGAAAATCTCCCGCCGCTGAATCATCGCAGCTAACCTGTTTTTCAATTGCACAAGGAGTGTAGCACAAAACGAAGCAGGATTCAATGACAGGTTGCATATATATACAATCCACATGCATAACAGATACTAAAATAATTACAGGATACTCTCCGGCTGCGATCCGCAATGGACTGTTCAAAAAAAAAACCATCGGGTATACTGTCTATACTGAGGACTTTTCAAAAATCAGATAAGTTTTGAAAATGTTACCTTGATGTGGAACCCTTATAAAAACAGAAAACTGAAGGGGCCACTTTCCTAAACTATTATAAGATGGAGCTGTTCATGGCATATTATTTTGAAGAACCTTCACATACATTCGGCGAATACCTTCTGATTCCCGGTTATTCTTCAGCTCAGTGCGTACCTGACAATGTATCACTTCGTACCCCCCTGGTCAAATACGACAAAAAGGGCGGAGAAAAATGTCCGATTTCTCTGAATATACCTATGATTTCTGCAATCATGCAGTCGGTCTCAAATGACAAGATGGCTATCGCGCTGGCAAAGGAAGGCGGTATATCTTTTATTTTCGGCTCGCA
This sequence comes from Treponema sp. UBA1798, assembly GCA_002319875.1. GTDB lineage: Bacteria > Spirochaetota > Spirochaetia > Treponematales > Treponemataceae > Treponema_D. The sequence continues at coordinate 1,345 of DCFS01000261.1, forward strand.
GACTATTGAACAGCAGGCAGAGATGATTGCCCGCGTAAAAACATACAAGGCAGGATTCGTTTCCTCCGATTCCAATATCCGCCCGGATCAGACTCTTCAGGAACTTGAAGCACTCATTGAAAAAACCGGACATTCAACGGTCGCCGTTACGGAAGACGGAACATCGAACGGCAAACTTGTCGGTATTATTACCGAACGCGATTTCCGTGCAAACCGCTGTCCGCCGCAATCGAAAGTATCTCAATATATGACTCCATTTAAGGATCTTATAAAAGCTGAAGATGGAATTTCGTTCGAAGATGCAATCGATCTTATATGGAAACACAAAATAAACCAGCTGCCTATCATAAATAAAAGCGGACATCTGCAATATCTGGTTTTCCGGAAAGATTATGCTTCTCACGAACGGCATCCTCTTGAGCTGCTGGACGAGCAGCGGCGTTATCTGGTTGGAGCTGGTATCAACACACGTGATTATATGGACCGGGTTCCCGCACTCAGGGCTGCAGGAGCAGATGTATTCTGCCTTGATTCCTCGGAAGGGTTTTCCGAATGGCAGAAACGCGCGTTGCATGATCTTCATGAAAAATATGGCCCGGAACTTAAGGTCGGGGCCGGTAATGT
>DCFS01000261.1:2296-4469 GCA_002319875.1 Treponema sp. UBA1798
GGCGGGTCAATCTGCATTACCAGAGAGCAGAAAGGTATTGGCCGCGGACAGGCCACAGCTACAATAGAAGTCTCACGTGCCCGCGACGAATGGTTTGAAAAAACAGGTATATATATCCCCGTCTGTTCGGACGGCGGTATCGTACATGATTATCATATCACCCTTGCCCTTGCCATGGGGGCAGATTTCGTCATGCTCGGGCGGTACTTTGCCCGGTTCGACGAAAGTCCCACGAACAAACTTATTGTAAACGGTAACTATGTAAAGGAATACTGGGGGGAAGGTTCGAACCGTGCGCGAAACTGGCAGCGGTATGATCTCGGCGGTGCAAAAAATCTGGCATTTGAAGAAGGCGTAGACAGTTACGTCCCCTATGCCGGCAGGCTGCATGATGGTGTAAAGCTGTCGATCAGTAAAATTACCCATACGATGTGCAACTGCGGCGCACTCACAATATCTGAATTACAACAGAAAGCCAAGCTGACACTTGTATCACAAGCCTCCATTTCAGAAGGTTCTGCACATGATGTTCTTGTAAAGAACACAACAATCCACGCCGAATAGCTGCCGGCTGATAAATGACACATTCCTCCTCAGACAGAGGGATGTGCCATTCTCTAAAGACACACCGCTCAAATCCCGGTGACTTAATCAGTATTTTCCAATATGCTGTCAGAAGTTCGTGAACTTCCGGCCGTCCCCGCTGTTCCTGTTTCTTTTTTTCCCCCATTCCTATATACTATAACAAATATTATTACCACAATTCACAAACAGGAGAATCATTCATGAATTTCAGGAAATTCGACAGGATAGCTGCAGGAGTATTCCTTGCGGTATCCGCTGCAGCAGTAATCGTTATGGCAGCATGCACGAGGAAGCCGGCAGGAACGGAATATCCGGGAACAGGAGAAGGCCGTAACGGAAAGATCGAAGTTACGATTACAGTCAGCAATGGAAAAATTACGGGTGGAAAAATAGTTTCAGAGACGGAAACGGACTTTGCAAAACCTGCGGCACAGACAATTATGGCACAGGCGGTAAAGAACGGAAACGCGGACGCGCTGGATACCGTATCGGGGGCAACACTGACTTCAAACGGTACCATACAGGCTATAAAGGCGGCATTCAGCGCATCGACCGGTACGGCACCGGCTGCCGCCGTCAAAGCAGAAGATACAGGCTGCGATATCGTTATTGTCGGAGCCGGAGGAGCGGGACTTACAGCTGCATATGAAGCGACGGGCAAAGGTGCAAAAGTAATCGTTGTTGAAAAAATGGGTATCGTCGGCGGTAATACAAATTATGCTACGGGCGGGCTCAACGCAAGCGAGACGTCAGTACAAAAAAAACTCGGAATAAAAGATTCGAACGGACAGTACTTTGAAGATACCATGAAGGGCGGTCATAATCTGAACAATCCGGAACTCGTTCATACTATGGTAAACAACTCTGCTGCAGTCGTAGACTGGCTCATAAGTATCGGTGCGGATCTTTCGGATATCGGGCTGAACGGAGGTTCTACAAACCCCCGCTCGCATCGTCCGCAGGGTGGAGCTCCGGTAGGGCCAATGCTGGTAAATACGCTGAAAACTGCGGATGAAAAGCTCGGCATTGACATCAGGCTTAACAACAAATGTACCGGTATCATCAGCGAAAACGGCAAACCTGCAGGCGTTACCGTTACGTCCCCCGGCGGGGATTACAAAATCACTGCAAAAGCAGTGATCATTGCAACAGGCGGATTCGGGGCAAATCCTGACATGGTTACACAATATAAACCGGAACTCAAGGGATTCGGAACGACAAATCACGCCGGTGCGACCGGTGATGCGTTCGCATGGGTACAGCAGTTTGATGCCGCGTTAGTAGACATGGATCAGATCCAGACTCATCCGACAGTCGTTCCGGGAAGCGGAATCATGATTACCGAAGCAGTCCGCGGTAACGGCGCTATTGTGGTAAACCGTGAGGGGAAAAGGTTCCAGGCAGAGATGGCTACCCGTGACGTCATGTCAAAGGCAATTCTGGCTCAGACAGGCGGAACGGCTTACCTGTTTTTCGACCAGGGGATTCGTGATTCTCTGAAAGCAATCGACGGTTATGCAAAACAGGGGCTGTTAACCCAGGCAGATACGGTCGCAGATCTTGCAAAAAAACTGAATATACCGGCAGA
>DCFS01000030.1:0-19842 GCA_002319875.1 Treponema sp. UBA1798
GAACTGTTTACCGGTGATAATAATATGCCGGAAAAGGAATAGCCGGTGTAAAGATATTGCTGATGACTTGCTGAAGAATATTATTTTTGCTGATTGCCGTAAGGTTTCGTATTGCAGAGACAGCACCGGTCATATAATCATAGAGTGAAGTTTTTTCTTCAACCCTGAATTGTTCAATGTCATAGTTTTCACCATTGAGTTTTTCTTTTTCCAGCCTTGTTACAGCATCTTCCCATGAACAGACAGAATCGATCAGGTCTGTATCGAGTGCCTGCCGGGCAGTATAAATACGCCCGTCTGCAAGCGCCTTTACTTTTTCGAGAGGGATTTTCCGGTTTACTGCAACAATCCCGGTAAACTGATCATATGCTTCATCTGCAACGGACTGCATGATGGCTCTCTGCTCATCAGTTAGAGGGGCATTGAAATTCATCATATTCTTATTTTTCCCGGCTGTAATTGTTACGGATTTTACACCGATTTTTTCCATCAGGCCGGTTATATCGACGGATTGGCCTGCTATGACGCCGATGGACCCTGTCAGTGTATTCCGGTTTGCGCTTATGTTTTCTGCAGCGCATGCGATATAGTAGCCTCCTGAAGCAGCCAGTGGACCCAGATATGCATAGACAGGTTTCCCTGTTGTCCGATACTTTTGCAGTGCGACGTATACTTCATCTGCCTGATATACACCGCCGCCGGGAGAATCGATATAAAGCATGATAGCCCTGTTTTTATTGTCCTGTCTGAGGTCATCAATCGTTGAAAGGAGCCATGACTGATTGTATGTTCTGTTTCTGTCTTCAATGACACCTTCGATATGAACGACTGCTATATAGTCTTTTACCCCGCGACCGAAGAAAAACGGGAATTTGTTTTTTGAAATCTGAGCAAACGTATTTTCCGGTAGATCAGGAGTGATCTCGGGATTTGGAATTGTATCTGTTTTTGCCTTACCGGTTCCAGAAAGCGACTGGAGTACGGCAAATGCTCCTGTAAGAATTGCAACTGCAAGTATTACAAACAGTACCATCAGGCCGCTTTTGTTAAGTTTTTTTTGATTGTTTTTGACAGGAACAATCGTTCTGTCAGTATTTTCTTCATTGTGGTTATCAAATTCATCGGACATACTATTTTCCTTTTCCCTGATATGATTAAGATAGATCCTGTAGTGTAAGAATACCTCTGTTCAGGGCATCTTCCTTTATTCCGTTATATGCATTGGTAAAAGACATATTCATATAAGGCAGCAGCCAGAGCAAACCGATACCGCATGTCAGGCTGCAAAGAATTCCCCAGCCGAGAAAACTGAAAAACATAACAAACAGGTCAGCTTTATGTCCCCGTGTTATGAGTTTACTGATCTGCATGGCCTTGCGTATTTTCATATGAGGATAATCAGCGACGAGATAGAATATCTGGGAATATGAAATTGCTTTAACGATACCGGGTATGATAAAAAGGCAGGTCCACAGGATCACCCAGAGATAGAACCACAGGGTGGACAATATCGCACGCAACCAGTATGTCAGTCCGTCCAGGAAGGTGTTGAATGAGATCTGTAGCGTGCTTTTTGACATCCGGATATACATATATAATTGTGCTACTTCGAGTATATAGCATGCAAAAACTGACAGTATTGAAAGACGGGAAGGGGTAAAACCTGAATGAAAAAAGAACGCACTTGATGTTGAAAGCAGGGCTGTATTCCAGTTGTTGCATGTATCGTGTATAATCGCCGGAAGTTCAAACATGATACCAATAAAAAATGTTACTGCTGTTACGAGAACCGGAGTACCCCAGCGGCCCTTAAGCTGTCGTTTCGCCATCCTTTTGTATTGCACACGGTCAAACATATATTCTCCTGTTTACACAGATTACAATATCGGACACGCTTGGTCAACGAGATATATTTTTACATTCAGCTTCTGCAATCATATCCGTATAATAACGGGGTTCTATTTCAGAAAGGGGAATACCGCATTTGATCAGCAGTTTTTCAAGTTCTGTACGTATACCGGCAACGATATCTGTTTCGTTTGAATCAGATAGTATTTCGATTTCCAGGAAGTCTCCCAGTGGAGGGACTGTGCAAAGTTCAAACAATGCTTTACCGTATACGGTGTTAACTTCCCAATCATAAACAGTTTTATGTTTTTGTATTGCAGGATAGAATCCGATATCGCTAAGAAACGTTTCAAGCGGTATTGCATCCGAAAGGCTGCATTCCTTTTCATCGTTTAATTCAAAAGTTGTTCCGCAATTGTTTTCAATCTTTTCTTTATGCTTATAGGTGAGAAGTATTGCTGTCCCGGCATTTGTAGTTTCTTTTCTGATACGCACATTCGGATTCCCATGGGCATTTTTTTCTCCTCCGGGAGATTTCAGATACCAGTATGTATCATGTTTTTCTGTTTTACCGATATATTTTGCAAATAAATCCAGCCTTTCGGAGACGGTGCCGTGATTTTTGACATGCGCCTTTAATTCAATTTCATACATATAATTACTATACCTGATTTATGCTTTTTGTAAAAGTCTGTCTGCTTTTTGTTTTTTTCATAAAAACATCCGTGATATAGCCTGTTTTTATGTACTCTGCTATACTGGTAATATGACAATAAAACTGAAGAATAAACGTTTTGAAGCAGTCTTCAATACGCTTGGCGCTGAAATCAATTCCCTGAAAAGTATCGGTGATAATACTGAATATATATGGACAGGAGATCCTTCTGTATGGAAATTTCATGCTCCCATTCTTTTTCCCCATGTTGGCAGAATCCGTGACGGATATACGGTTGTTGGCGATAAAGAGTTTAAACTGGGGTGTAATGGCTTTGCCCGTGATTTGGAATTCAAATTGCTTCGGCATAATACAGTATCTGCTGAATTCGAACTGAACGAATCTGATTATACGGCCGATAAGTACCCGTGGAAATTTTCACTTAGAGTGTTCTATGAACTTACAGATACAGGTCTTGTATTCCGTTCAACGGTAACGGATACCGATGCAGATGAAATCACGTTTTCACTCGGCAGCCATACGGCGTTTTGCTGTCCCCGTAATACGGATCCTGCGGGAACAAAAAACAGTGATTATCAGATAGAATTCGAAAAAAAAGAGCCTCTTACATCTGTTGTTTGTGTTGGGGATGGATATCTCGGAGCCGATGAAGAAGGTACCGCTCCTTATACAAAATTATATGGTGAAAAAAATCCCGGTATTATTCCGCTGGATGAAAATGGTTTTGGAAATGGCCATTTTTTTACAGCTTTTAATTCTGACTGGGTGGGACTTCGCAATAAAAAGACGGGACAGCTGATCAAAGTAAATACCAGTGCATATCCGTATCTTATGGTCTGGCAGAATAAAGGTACCCCCCGATTTGTCTGTATTGAACCCTGGTATGGCACGCCTGACCCGGATGTTACCGATCACAGGTGGGAAAACAAACCTGCTCTGCTTTCCTTGAAAAGTGGAGAAAGTTTTACTGCTGACCAGACCATAACTATCGGATAGAGATTATTGAATGCCGGAAAATACGTGTAAACTTCTCTGTGCCCCAATGGCGACTTTAAGTCACGAAGCATTTCGCCGGGTTATTGAACCTTTCGGTGGCTGTGACGAATATTATACAGAAATGATAAATGCAGGCTCTCTTCTTACACGGGGGCCGTTTGAAAAATATTATCTGATGAACGGTCCTGTTCCTGAAAAGATCGTCTGGCAACTGACCGGTAACAAAACTGAAAGTCTTGCTGCTGCTGCAAAAATTGTTTCCGGACTTGGAGGGATAGGTGTTGATTTAAATATGGGTTGTTCAGCCCCTGAGATATATAAAAGCGGGGCCGGGATTGCCTGGATGTGTAAACCGCAGGAAGAAACACAGACAATGGTCAGGAGTGTTAAAAATATACTGGATCAGTCAGCTCATGAAGGGCACAAAACGATGCGTTTAAGTGTCAAATTGAGACTCGGCGATGAAAATTATACAGACGATTCGTTCTTCCGCTTCGTTGATATGCTTGCGTGTGAAGGTGTGGAGCGCTTTGTCCTCCATCCAAGGACGAAAAAGGAAAAATACAGCAGGCCTCCGAAATGGGAATATGTGGAACGCCTTGCCCTTCATTTTTGGGGACGGGGGATTTCTGTCGTTCTTAATGGTGCCGTGAAAGACGCTGCTTCTGCCCTTGCAGCGATGGAAACTGCTCCTCACGCTGACGGTATTATGATAGCACGTGCAGCTGTACAGAAACCATGGATTTTTGCAGAACTGCAATATCCGCTAAAAAAAACGCAGGAGACAATCGTTGCCGGTAGGAATCCTGATATGCCGGCTTGTCGCTCCATTATCAGTTCTCATACCGGTACTGCTATCGATCTGCTGCAACTGGGTTTTGATTATCTCGATGCGCTGGAACTGTACCAGCCTGTAGAATTCTGGAAAACGCGGGCTCAGCGTTTTTTTGCTTATTATTGCAATAATTTTTCTTTTGCACATTATATACAGACCCAGATGCTTAATGCAGCAGATATTGAAGATTCCCGTCGCTGCCTTGCAGCTTATTTTGATAAAGTACCGGAAGACCGGTATCTTCCGGCACCATTCCTTTTCAGTTAGCTGTCTGCCTGTTCCGAGTGAGAAGACAGCCTGCTGTCGAGCCATAGCTGGAGCAGACAGGCTGCATCGCCGACAAGGTGAACACATGGGCGTTTTTTATAGTATTCGTCAGTACGTTCTGCACTCCGGGGCTGCTGTACTATATGCGTTACGCTCTGGCCGTTTTCAAGAACCTGCTGTGACTGTCCTAAAGGGACAAGACCGAGCAATTCCCGGCAGACAATAGAACCATTCTGTCCGATAAAACGGGCCGCCAGCTGCTGCACATTTTCATACATACGGTCTTTCCCCTGCCTGTCTGAAGGATCGGATGTACCTTCAGCAAGTCCTGCACACATAAGCATTCCGCTTACCGCACCGCAGACTTCCCTTAAACGTCCCATACCGCCACCGAAAGGCTGTGCCAGTTTCATGGCAGAATCGAAGTCGAGACCTAATTCCGTGCAGAATGTTCCAATTACAGACTGTGCACAATTATACCCCGCCCGGAAAAGCGACTCGGCTTTTTCCCGTGCCTGGGCAGCAGTCCTTTTTTCAGACATACTTACTTTTACCCGGTTATATTTTTTCGATAAGAGCTGCTGCAGCGTCAACATAACTGACGTTGAGACTTTCAATATCACCGTTGTCTACAGCTACAGACATTTCCTTTTCGATCGGAATACGTGCAAGTACCGGAAGGCTGTAATTCTCTGCTATCGCCTCAATATTACTTTCACCGAAAACTCTGATCTCCTCACCACATTTCGGGCATTTTACATAGCTCATGTTTTCAACAAGACCGATGACCGGAATTTTCATCGCCTGCGCCATTTTAACTGCTTTTTCAACAATAACACGTACAAGCTGCTGTGGTGATGCGACAACTATGATCCCGTCTACAGGCAATGATTGAAAGACCGTGAGCGGGACATCGCCGGTTCCTGGTGGCATGTCAACGAACATGAAATCTATATCGCCCCAGACTACATCGGTCCAGAACTGTTTTACGGCACCGGCAATGATGGGGCCTCTCCATATAACGGGGTCGTTTTGATGTTCAAGAAGAAAATTCATTGACATAATTCTGATACCATTTTTTGTAACAACAGGATTGATCGCTTCATCAGTACCTGTGACCCGTTCCCCTGCCAAGCCAAAAGCTTCCGGAATAGAAGGACCCGTTATATCTGCATCCAGAATCGCTGTCTTAAAACCACTCCTGTTGAATTTACAGGCAAGCAGGCTTGTTACAAGCGATTTTCCGACGCCACCCTTGCCGCTGACAATGCCGATTACTTTTTTAACTGCACTGCCTTTACGGAGGTTTACATGAAAATCACGTGTAGAACAGTTTTCACCACAACTTTCACAGTCATGATTACAGGTTTCTGATTTTTCAGCCATTAAAATACTCCCGCTCAATATATAAAAAGATAGCGTTTCCAGAACCAGCAGGTTTTTGAAAACACCTTAACAACTGCCGATTACATCACCGCGATTTAATCAGCACGCTCCTTACCGTATAAAATATATGAAAAAAAGAAGAACAATGTCAACGCCTGCCGGTTATTTGTTGAATACAGCCCCTGCTGCACCGAATACACCGGCGCTTGCCAGCGCCATAATAATACCTGCTATGAGTACCCCTGCAGTAACCGCTGCCACTGTCTGCCTCATATCCATATCGAGAAGGCTTGCGGCCAGAGTTCCTGTCCACGCTCCCGTACCTGGCAGGGGAATACCGACGAATAATGCAAGTGCCAGAAAAAAACCGTGGCCTGCAGTTTTTCGCAGTTTTTCGCCGGCTTTTTTCCCTTTTGTCAGAAAAAAGCTGCACGGTACACCGATTAGTTTTTTATCAGCGCCCCATTCAAGAAAACGTCTGGCAAAAAGATAAATAAACGGTACCGGTACCATATTCCCCACGATGCTTACGACATAAGATATCGTAAGCGGCAACCCCAGTCCCCGGGAAACAGGAATCGCACCGCGCAATTCTATCAACGGGACCATGGAAATGAAAAATACCAGAAGATAGCTTCCAAACATAATGGAACCAGTATATCTGAAAAATTATTTTATTGGAATAAGGCCGCTTATGCATAGCAGACGACATTGCCTATACCGGTACGGATTGATTCCATCATATCAGAAAACAGCAGCGCAGCATCTGTCTGATATTCTGTAATGATTTCTTTCCGGGGTACTGTCTGATGATATAGCTTTTTATATAATTCGAATTCTTCAAGGTAATCTGTCCATGCTTTATCCATAATATGCAGATACAACGAACGGATCGTCTCATTTTTTCTTTTGATAACTGCAGGAAGTTTTTTTTCAGAATCAGCGCTACAGTCTGAACATAGTGATTCAGGCAGAATTCCGGAAATCAGTACTTTGTCACGCTGACTATAAAAAAAAGTTCTCTGATCATTGAGTATATCATCAATTTCCAGAAACTGTCTGTGCAGATCAAAATTGTGCTTTTCAGCTTTTTTCTGTATCATTGCAGGGGAACATTTTCTGGTCGCATTTATCCGGAATAGGGAATCTTCGAGAGAAATAAAAAATCTGGTAAGTCCGGGGTCTCCCCGTCTGCCGGAATACCCTCGTAACTGGTCATCCTGTCTCCGGCTTTCATGGCATTCTGTTCCGATCACATAAAGTCCTCCAAGTTTTTTTATTTCTTCATATGATCCGGGATAGGCTTCTGGATTTCCTCCGGGTTTTATATCTGTTCCGTATCCAGCCATGTTTATGCAGATAGTAACAGCCCCCTTTATTCCCGCCTGCTCGATAGTATGTGCGTCCTTTTCGTCATTTTTATTGAGTATCCGGTGGGGAAGACCACGGTTCGACAGCAGTTGTGACAGCAGCTTTGATTTTTCTGTCGAAACTGTTTCGGCCAGAACCGGCTGTCCGGTTTTATGAATCTTACTGATTTCATCTGCAACAGCCTGCCATTTTTCATTTTCTGTTTCAAAAACAATATCCGGTTCATCTTTTCTTATAACAGGCTTGTTCACCGGAATAGAAATTACATCCATATTGTAGATGATTTGAAACTCTTTGGACGCTGTTAAAGCAGTAGCTGTTATGCCAGAGAGTTTGTCATACATACGAAAAAAATTCTGAAAGGAAATTTTTGCCAGCGGACGAATCCTGCGCTGTACGCCGGCAGGAATATAGTCTTCGAAAATACTAAGGAATGTACTCGATTCATCAATAAGTATGGAATCTGCTTCATCTACGATCGCACATGAAAAATTCCGTTGTACTTTGTTTTCCGGATAATATCGTATGTTGTCCCGCAAATAATCATATGCAAACTCAGTACTGGTTCCATAGGTGATATCACAGGCATATGCTTTCTTTCGTTTTTCGCTGTCCATATCTGCATAAATTATATCAGTACTTATTCCGAGAAACTTACAGACCGGTTCCATCCATTTTGCATTCCGTTTTGACAAATACCCGCTGGCTGTAATGATATGTACTCCATTACCTGTAAGGCTGTTCAGATAAGCAGCCAGTATGCATACAAGCGTTTTTCCTTCACCAGCCTTCATTTCTGCAATATTCCCGTTATCCAGCACATATGCACCCATTATCTGCTCATCAAATGGACGTTCTCCGAGAACTCTTTTAACAGCTTCCCTTGCAAGAGCAAATGCAGCAGCACGGATATCTTCTGTTTTTTCTCCAATGGCAATCCGGTCTTTAAGCCATTGTGTCAATACCGGAAAATATGAGTCGTCAAAGCCTGCTGCCCATTTTTCTTTTTTATTAACAAGACCCAAAAATTTTCGCAGTTTGAGTCCATTGCAACTGTTTTTTATTCCGGGAATGACGCCGGGTGTTGTAAATGGAATATATGTTGTCTTTTTATGTAAATTTTCCGGATGGTACCGGTTTATATAACTCTGTTTCATAATTGTATTCGCTGAAAGGAAAATGTATATACCCGTATTATTGTATATTCTCTGGTGAATGGATACGAAAGTCCATCTTTTCATATCTGACAGTGAGAAGATAGAGAACAGGGGTATTTATTGCAGGGTCTGGAGACGCATTATGGATGTTATATATTTATTGCCGTATAATGCCCCGGCTGGAAAAAACAGAAACTGATATTTTAATAAACTTAATATAAAATTGTAACAGAGAAAGGGGATCTGTAAAAACAATGTAATGCGATGAAGATTTGTTTTACCCTGCATTTTGCAGAGAGGATCCTGAAGTGTTGAAAAATGTACCGGGAGAGCCGGATATCTTTCCATATACCGCAGATCGTCGCTGATACCTGTTTGGGCAGTATCGGAAAAATCGGATACAGATCGATGGCTGTCTTTTTTAAGGATAGCTGCAGACAGGAAGAGAAAGGTTGCTGCCAGAACTATTACATTCCGTATCCGGTAATCCAACATACTATAACTATAACGGCGAGTGGTTTTTTATGTCAAGGTCAAATCCGATAATGATTCAAAACAGTCTGGTAAAAATCTTTGCATACTTATTCCGTTTATATCATGCTTTCGCTGAACGAAACAGAACTGCCTTCCCATTTTTTTTCCCCGCTTTCGATAAGAATAATCCTGTCGGAAATTGTTTTCGCTTCTTCGATATCGTGAGTAACGATAATTCCCGTAAATCCGGTTTTCTGTTGCAGCGAACGGATATCTGAGGCAAGTTTTTTTCTCAGCGGTGCATCCAGGGCGGAAAGAGGTTCGTCGAATAATACCAGCCGGGGATGGACAATGAGCGTACGTGCAAGAGAGACACGTTGTGCTTCTCCTCCGCTCAGCGTTTCCGGATACCGGGGACCGAAACCGGACAGTCCGAACTGTTCCAGATATTCCTGTGCACGCTTTCTGCCTTCCTTTTTTCCTGTTCCCATGCACAACAGGCCATATGCAACATTATCGTCTATACGCATATGGGTAAACAATGCATGATCCTGAAATACCATACCGATTCCTCTTTTCCCGGGGGCAAGATGAGTAATATCCTTACCGTCAAGCATGATAGCCGGATTTTTTTCCTGTTGACTCTGTGTATACCGGGTACATTGTTCAAGGCCTGCGACCAGCCGGAGTACAGTACTTTTTCCGCTTCCACTCGGTCCGACTATTGCAGTCATGGATCCGGCTGTTGCTTCCATGGAAAAATCGACCGTAATGGAATCCCATACCTTATACAGATTGTATGCAGAGAAAAAGGCTGGTTTCATCTTTTTTTATCCTTTATCCGGTTACTATTGCCATTCATAAGTTTTTCCGAACACAAGAATACCGATGCACACAGAATTCCGAGAACAGTTCCACATGCACATGCCTGAGTAAACCGGTAGGAACCGGCCAGCCGGTATGTGTACAGGGATAACGTATCAAAATGCGGAACAGCCAGTACGAGAGGCAATGCCGTATCACCACAGCTTACTGCAAAGCAAAAACAGAATGCTGAAAAAATACCGCGTTTTGTAAAAGGCAGGTAAATACGATATATGGTATCGAGTGGATTCGGGGAAAGAATCCGGGCTGCATCTTCTGCTTTACGTGGCAGACGCACAAAGACGGTATAGATCTGACGGAAAGCCAGTGGCCATGTAAGTGCGGTTTGAGCAATAACAAGTACCGCCGGAGACCCCCGATGTACAAGCAGCGACATACCGAATCCTGTTACGATGGAAGATACCGCCATCGGTAATAGCAGTACCGTACGGAAAACTATACTCATGCCACCAGAATCTTTTTTCCGGAGAATACAAGCATAGACAAATGCCGTTATCGTGGAAAGTATACCTGTAGCAGTGGCTGTCAGGATAGTGTTACGTACTGCAGTACGGAAAGAATCGGAATATAAAAGTTTCGCGAGCACAGTAATGGAAGGACCCTTTTTATCTGTCCCTGTGAAACCTGCGGTAATAATACCGATAAGTGGTGCCAGGAAAAACAGAGCAATACAAAAGAAAAGTATCCCGGCCAGGATATATTCTGTGACAGACATAACCGGTTCCCGGAGAGGCTGGTGACCGATTGTATATTTCCGTACTGATGTTTTTCTGTCAAAAGACAGGCCTTCGCTTTTCAGGGACCGCTGCTCGAGAAAACTGCCCGCTGTTACAACTGTAACTGCACACAATGTTTCGAAGAGTGCAAGCCCTGCAGCTTCATGGAAATCAAGTGTCGTTCTTGCTGCCTGATATATTTCGACCTCAAGCGTAGAGCCTCCGACATTGCCGAAAAGCAGAACGATCATAAAACTGAAAAAGGAATAGAGGAAAACAGGTATACAGGCGGATAATACGGATGGGGCAATCTGAAAGATTGTAATCGTCCGGAAAACATGCAGTTCACCGGCTCCCAGCATACGGGCAGCATCTGCCTGTTGTGCCGGTAAATGTTCCCAGCAGGAGGAAACGGTACTCATGACGATGGGAAAATTATAAAAGCCCTGTGCTATGATGATCCCCCGGAACGAATAGAGAAATGTAACAGACGGGTACCCCGTATGAAATATATGCCCGAGCAGCCTGTTTACAGTTCCTGACATACCGAAGAGACTGACATAGCCGAGCGCTATGATAAGCGAAGGAATACATAATGGAACCGCAGAAAATGACAGCAATAATCTGCGTGCCGGGAAAGTTCTGTTTGCCGTAAAGAAAGCTGCCGGTATGCCGATAAGAGCTGCAATAAAAGTAGATCCCAGAGCTATTCTTAAGGTGAAAAACGCGGTACGGAATATATGAACTGTAAAGATACTTCTACGGCTATTCTCTATCGTATTTATATTTCCACTGAAAAGCGGAGAGATTGCCGCTGCCAGTGGAAGAATAAAAGCGATACACACAACCAGAAATATGCAGCAGGCCGACAATGCTGGTATAATTAGAAGAATGTTCCGGAATGTCTGTTGCCTGTTACAATACACTGTTAGTTGCCCAGAGCATCCATAATGATAGGAACTGCTGCATCGACTGCTTTACTATCCGGTCTCAGAAGTTTTTCAGCATGCGGTGCTGCCTTTTTATAGCATTCCGGCAGGGAAATATTCTTGTTGGCGGGATACATCCACTGTGTCAGCGGCAGAATATTCTGGGCATCGTTGCTGATAAAGTAGTCCATGAAAACTCTGGCGCCTTTGGGATTTTTTGCATTTTTTATAATTCCGGCACCTTCTACTTGTTCTGTATGCCCTTCTGTAAAAATGAGCGCCTGATACCTGTCGGTTTTATCGTATTCAACATGGTATGCCGGACTTGTCGTATAGCTGATCACCAGAGGCGCTTCTCCTTTTGTAAAAAGACCGTAACCGGCACTCCATCCGGGCGCCATCGTCAGAATAGATGGTTTAAGTCTTTTCCAGAAATCAGGATAGTTACTGCCAAATACGGCAACTGTCCATGCTGCGAATCCCAGCCCTGGTGTACTTGTCCGCGGATCCATCAGAATCAGTTTCCTGGCATATTCCGGTTTTGTGAGATCTTCAAGGCTTTTCGGCGCCGGGGTCAGAGATTGTGTGTCATAAATCAGTGCAAATTCACTGTAATCATACGGAGTAAGAAGCCAGGTTCCTCCGAGTGCTTTTTCCAATTCCGGAGGAATTGCCGCGTCTGCCCCGGCTGGCTTATATGGGACAAGCACAGCTGCTTTTTCTGTTTTTGCAGCAAGATTATTATCAAGTCCTATGAGAACATCGGCCTGCGGATCGGATTTTTCGAGAACAGCCTTTGATAGAATCTGGGCGCCGTCACCGCAGTTTATCAGTGTCAATTTATAGCCGCTTGCAATTTCGAACTTTTTTGTGAGTTCAGGACCGGGACCCCATTCTCCTGCAAACGAGTCATACGTATAAACGACAACTTCCCTGCTGCGTTCTGCTGTTTTCCCGTTATCTTTGGAACCGCCAGCTGCTGCTGGAAAAGAAATAAATGATAATAACAGTATAAAGACTGTTATTGACAGGATGGAAATATTTTTTTTCATACCTTCCTCCGCCGGTATTATCCGGATCAGGTTGGAACACCGGAAGGTGTTCTGCGGGTGTAATCTCAGCGGGTAAAGTTTCTGAAAATTATTCCAGAAAAATTTATCTGCACCCCGGTTATATAAAAGTATAATTATTATGAGAAAAAGGTCAAGAAAAAAATTGCCGGGAAAAATTGTGCAGGTGGTTGTTCTGTATGGATTGGTAAATGCTGATCCGTGCGGATAGGTAATATCTCCGGTTTCTGAGTCATTTTCGGGGACATAAAATCCCGTCAGTGATATCTTTAGAGAACTCCTTACGCTGCTGCCTGCGGCGGGTTGGCAGTTAAATTCCAATAGCGTGTAATCAGTGTTTCCGCAAGAGTCTCAGCCTCTTTTTTTTATTTCGGTATTGAATTCCGCACATTCCTGTGTGAAATCTTCGATCAGATCCTGTAACTTCGTAAGGCATAATGAATGATTTTTTACCGTAAGTTCTCCGTTTACCCACAGTGTTTTTACGTTCTGCGGTTGTGCACTGTACACGATAACGGAATAAACATCGTGTACGGGAACCATGTTGGAATCTTGAGTGGAAAGTACAAGAATATCAGCTTTATAACCGGGAGTCAGTATTCCTATCGGTGCTCTGAGAGCTTTTCCTCCGTTGCAGGTAGCGGTTTTCAATATTTCTGCTGCCGGCATTGCGGAACGGTCTTTCAGTAAGTTTTTCTGTAGAATCACTGCAGTTTTCATCTGCGTAAACATGTCCAGTGTATTTCCACTGGCCGGTCCGTCTGTTCCGAGTGTTACGGTTGTTCCGCTTTTTATCATGTCCCGTATTCTTGCAACACCTTTTGCGGCTTTTGCATTTGATACGGGGCAGTGCGCTACGCTGACACCTTTTCCCGCCAGCAGAGACAGATCCTCATCATCCGCAAAGATGCAGTGGGCTGCTATTAATCTGTCGTTTAACAGATCCATATCTGCAAGATAACGTATCGGTGAACATCCGGATTTTTTTCTGCAGGTTTCATTTTCGGATACCAGTTCCGATACATGCATGCTCCACAGCATATCGTTTTCTCTGGCAAATTGTATGACGCGTTTCAGATTGGCAGAACTGACACTGTATGGCGCGTGAGGCGCACATATGATCCGGATCATCGGGTCTGCATATTTCAGTAGCTTCTGAATCCGCTTTAAGCCGGCATCAAAATTTTCTGCATCACAGTGGGGAGAATCAAGCAATGTTTCGCCTGCCCAGAGCCTGAAATGCATGTCCTGTGCACTTTTGGCTACCTGCTCTTCAAAGTAATACATATCGAGCGCTGTAGCAGTACCGGAAAGAAGCATCTCTGCTATGCTGATTCTGCTTGATGTATAGACTAACTCAGCCGTCATACATGTGTTTTCAAGAGGAAACAGAAATCTGTTCAGGCGGTCGGGCATATCATCGCCCAGTGAACGGAAGGCCGTCATCCCTAAATGCGTGTGACAGTTGATGAATGCAGGAAGTACGATATCTCCATGCATATCTGTTTCCTGAGCTCCCGGGAACAGGTGAAAATTTTGCTCATCACCTGTTTCCAGGATAGTATCTTTCTCGAAAGCTATATATCCGTCAGGATAGTAGTCCATACGATCATTCATACAGACAAGTCTGGCATGCCTTAATACTGTTATCATATGTTTCCCCGGTAATCAAGCCAGTCTGCGATTTTCTGTTCCCGGACCAGGACAAGTCCTTTACACGTTATTCTGATTTCCGGAGAAACCGGCAGCGCAAGAACTGCAAAATTCATTATTTCCTCTTTTGCATTGTATCCATGAGACCGTAACCATTCCCGCAGTTTTTTTATTTTTCCGGCAAGTATTTTAACAGGTTCCAGAGAAACTATCCCTGCACAGGCTAACGGAATAAAGAAATCTGCGTCAGGATCTACTGCTGCTATGCCTCCGCCATTTCTGATAACAAGATTTACTGCCTGTGCCGCAAGTTCCGCATCGGTCGCAAGCACGAGGAGATTATGGCTGTCGTGAGCCCATGAACTGCATAGTGCTCCCGGTATAGTCAACCCGTTTTCAAGAATCGCAGGTTTTATCGGTTCATTATGACCGTACCGTTCCACGGATGCTATGAGGTTGAGTCCGTCTTCAATGATGATTCTGCCGTTTTCCGCACGCAGGCGGTGCTTTACGGCAACTGTTGCCGTTGAAGTACCTGTATTCCTCCGGATAATGAGCGATTCGTGTACACCATCTGCTGCAGCTATGGTAAAATCGTCAGCTGAAACGGGATCTCGTTTGATGGAATTCCTGAAAAGGTCCGGTATTTCCGGGACAGGCAGCGTTCTGCTGATTTTGGCATCCCTGTCATATATTTTTTCGCCTTTTTTCCATACTTCCTTTATGCTGAGTGTTTTCAGATCGTCCAGAATGATAAAATCACTGATTTTACCCGGTGCGATTATACCGCGGTCGTACAGACGCATCCGTTGCGCAGGTGTATATGTCGCTGCAAAGATTACCTCTTCCGGTTTCATACCGCAGTCGATTGCATATCTGAGTACGTTATCCAGCTGTCCTTGTTCGTAGAGTGTATCAGGCATAACGTCATCAGTACAGAAACAGAATTTCCCTGCGAGTTCCGGAGCAGAGAGCGATCGTGCCGTATCGGTATTGATGCTCTTGTACTGTATTTCAAGAAACATGCCCTTACCGGTTTTTTCGGTAAGGGAAGCCGGTGTCTGCTGTGTATGATCGGAATCAACTCCGGCTGCGATGAATGCCGAAAGATCGCTGCCTGTCAGCGAAGGGCAGTGTCCTTCTACCGGGGCAGCCGGTCTATACTTTTTGAATGTACTGATAACCCGTTTTGTTCTATTCTGTGAAGATGAAATAAGATCGTGGGTATTCATGATTTCACCGAGCGCAAGAATTCTGGGGTCATTACAGAGTATTTCTACTTCGTTACTATCTATATATCCGTTTGCGGTTTCAATATGGCTGTCCGCAGCCGGTACGGAAGACGGAATGGCATAGAATACGTCGGTAAGCACCGGAAAGTCCATAAAAGCTTTCAGTCCGGCGATTCCTGCAGCATTGGTAATTTCATGGCAGTCAGATACAAACGTTGTCGTCCCATGGCGTGCCGATATGTTTGAGAATTCTGTCGGTGTTGTCATGGACGACTCTATATGCATATGAATATCAATGAATCCCGGAATCAGGTAGGATGCCTTGCCGCCGGATGCCGTACGGAAATCCGGCATGGCAGAAAAAGCGACGTCTGTGATGTGTCTGTCAAAAAGCACGGTACCGTATTCGAATCGGCGGTAAGCACTGTTAAATACAAGGATTCCGGTAAATGATTTCATTACTGGTTCATCAGCTTGTTATATCTGTCGATCCAGGAAGAAAGAAGCGGACGGATATAAGAAAAATCGACCATCTTTGCGTGCGCAGCTGTTTTGCCGACTGTCATATACTTTGCAGCTTCCGGAGGAACTGACGCCCTGGTATTGACGGGAGCTTCATTCAGAGCCTTGATGGTACGTGATTCAGTATCAGCCGAGAGCCGGTAGTTTATATATGCAACCGCGAGATCTCTGTTTTTCGAGTTTTTGCTGATATTGATTACATTAAAATTTGCATATGTACCACTTTCAGGAACGAAGTAGATTGCATCAGGATCTGCTTTACTGATAACCGGTACTCCGAAATCGCCGATTACTGCTACGGCGATTTCTCCGTTTTTGATGAGGTTTGCAACATCGGATGCTTTTGCATAGGTTCGTACAACGTTCGGTTTAAGCTCTTCAAGCGCTTTAAATGCAGCTTCTCCTTTATCTGTTTTTATATCGACACCTTTAACATCGCTTGCCATAACCATAAAGGCTGGTCCGAATGTCGTTGTAATATCCGGTATTGCAATTTTACCCTTCAGGGCGGGGTTCCACAAATCTTTCCATGTCGAGATTTTTATACCGGCTGCACGAGGGTCGTATATAATGCCGATACTGTTTAGCGTATAAGGTGCTCCTGCTCCACTTTTTATAATTTCCTGAGCAGCAGGGATCAACTTGTCAAAATCTTTGATATCCGCTGGTGTTATAGAAGCGAATTTTGCATCGGCAATACCATCTGCCACATTTTTCTGAGCAAGTTCGATAACATCGACTGTTGAATTGGGATCGGTTATCATTTTCGTATACCGTTCCTGCCCGTTACCTGTGTCAAGAACGACTTTTGCATTATACTGTTTTTCAAAGGGACCATATACTTCGGACCACAGGGAATCTTCTGAGAGTCCCCATGTCGATACGATGAGCTGTTTTTGTGTTTTTCCGTCTTGCTGTCCTGCTGCAGAGGCAGGGACAAGGGAAACAGCAGCTATTGCTGCGGTAATTGCCAGCGATACGGCATTTTTTTTCATGATTATCCTCCAGAGGACCGTCTATCGGTCCAGAAATACTATTTTAGCGGGTTTGAAAACAAGACCTGCTGTACTGCCCTGTTCCAGTGGTGGCTCTGCAGAACTTGATACGCTGAGCGTTCCTATACCCGTATTTATTTCATACTGGTAGCCTGTACCGAGGTATGTCCGTACCTCGACAGTACCGGTTATGTTGCTTCCCTGTGTACATAGTTCAATATCCGGGGGGCGGATACATATCTGGGTACATCCGGCAGGTATCTGAATTCCCATTTTTACGGCATTTGCAGGGGTAAAGAAATTTTTGAACCCCACAAAACGGGCTACCATTGCGTTAACTGGTCTGCTGTAGATTTCTTCAGGCGTACCGCACTGAACGATTACTCCTTTGTCCATGACTGCGACACGGTCTGATATGGAAAAACATTCTTCCTGATCGTGGGTAACGAATACCGTTGTTATACCAAGCTTACGCTGAATACGTTTTATAGACGTGCGCATCTGAACTCTCAGCTGGGCATCAAGGTTTGAAAGCGGCTCATCAAGCAGAAGTAGTTTCGGTTCTATAACGAGCGCCCTCGCCAGCGCGACCCGCTGTCTCTGTCCGCCAGAAAGCTGTTTTGGAAAACGCTGAAGATATTCTCCGATATCGCAGATTTCTGCTATGTTTTTTACTTTTTTATCGATATCGGGTTTACTGAAATTTTTCATTTTCAGTCCGAATGAGATATTTTCGTAAACATTCATATGCGGAAAAAGCGCATAACTCTGAAAAACGAACCCGAAATCACGCTTATGTACCGGCAGGCGGGTTATATCGTTACCATCGAAAATAAATCTTCCTTTATCCGGTTCAATCAGTCCTGCGATAATTCTGAGCGTTGTTGTTTTTCCGCAACCCGATGGTCCGAGCAGCGACAGCAGTTCTCCCTTTTGAATTTCAAGATTCAGATTTTTCAGAATTGTAGTTTTTCTGTCATATGAAAGTTCAATATCGGAAAGCATTCCGTAATTCATAGATTATTCCTTTTTCATCGCCGCATGGTCTATAACCAGCATGAAGATAAGAGTCATACCCATAAGCATGACGGAGAGAGCACTGACGGTCGGATCATAATTGTATTCTATATAATTCATCATGGCATAAGGAAGCGTATCCATCCCGGGCCCTTTCAGATACATTGAAACCGGAATATTGTTAAAAGAGTTGATAAAGGCAAGCATAAATGCAGACAATAATGCCGGTTCCAGTTCAGGCAGTATTACTTTTATAAACGCCTGGACAGGGGTACAGCCGAGTGTCCGTGCTGCTTCTTCAATGCCTTCATCCGTGTTTCTCAGGCTTGCACAGATTATACGTACCGTATAGGGCAGGACAATCAGAAGATGTCCTGTCAGAAGTGCCAGAACAAGTCCGATCTGAAGCTGTACAACTATAAATTTGAATAGAATATAACCTGTGACAATGCCTGGGATCAGTGAAGGTGAAAGAAAGACATTGTAAAGAAAGACAGATACACGATTTTTTGTTTTTACAAGTGCAATGGCTGACAGTAATCCCAGCAGCGTTCCAATAACGGAAGCGGCAAATGCAAGTATGAGGCTCGTTTTGAAGCTTCCGGTAAGTGATCGTGATTTAAATACTTGAAAAAACCATTTAAGACTGATCCCCTTAAGAGGCAGTGATATGGAATCTGCACTGTTAAACGATGTAATAATAATGAGAATAAGTGGACAAAACAGAAAAAAGAACACAAGTACTGATATAAGGGTTATCGCTTTATGTTTATACATAAACAGCCCCCCGTTTATCGAGTGTGGCAGATACAGTATTGAATATTTTCATAATTCCCAGACTTATCACAATCATAATGCATGATATAACAGCTGCCGAATTCCAGTTGGCAAGTGTATTACTCTGCTGATACAACAGCGTAGCAAGCATCATTTTCTTATTTCCACCGAGCAGAGTAGGAGTTGTGTATGCGCTCATTGTACCTGCGAACACGAGAACACTTCCCGTAATAATGCCCGGTAATGCAAGCGGAATATTTATTCTGAAAAAAACTACGGCAGGACAGGCACCTAGTGTATATGCAGCTTCTTCAATATCTATCCCGGTTTTTTCCATAACGGATGTGAGGGAGGAGATCATGACCGGTAAGAACAGGTATATGGAACCTATTACTATCGCAGATTCGGTATATAGCAACTGTGCAGGAATTTTTACTATACCGGTATATAGCAGCAGCTGATTCAGTAATCCATTTTTGCCCAGTATGCTTATCCATGCAAACCCACGGACAACCGCATTTGTAAGCAGCGGAAACAATATAAGCGAATTCAGTATCCTGCGCTTTCTTCCCGACAATTTACTGAGATAATATGCAGCAGGTATTCCCATAACCATGCAGCATGCAGTTGTCAGAACAGAAAGCCGTATTGATCTGAAAAAGACAGTCCTGTTCAGCGAGTCACTGAAAAAAGCCGTGTAGTTCGAAACTGTTATCGTTTTACTGAAAAATGTCGGAATGATCGCCTGCAGAAGCGGAAAGAAAAGAAACAGAAAAACAACTGTCAGCGGAAATATAAGAAAGCCGAATCGTATGGAGTTTTTCAACCATTCCCCCCGAAAATACTACCGTATTATTTAACAGATATTTATTCACCCTGTCAATAAGAAAATATTACATATTTATGCGATTTTCCAGAAGATTATGGTTTTTGTTGTATTTTATTGCAGAAGATTAAACCTTTTCAAAGGTCATTTTTGCAGAATTGTATATCCAGATGATTTATAAATTTTCTGTGGATATATTAAAGTATCGTT
>DCFS01000030.1:20101-36375 GCA_002319875.1 Treponema sp. UBA1798
TTAAAACACCTTGATTATCTCTCTATTTTTATTATTATTTGCCGATAGTTGTAATATATGGAGAACTGAATGAAAAGAGTTTTTGCGGCTATTGCAGTTTTTACCGTTGTTATATCTGCCTGTTTTGCAAAAGAGGAAACGTCATCTCTCGGATTCCAGTTTGGAATAGGTTCAGGTTATGTTTTTTACGGTGACAGAGCAACTAAGAATCTTATTTCCGATATGAATTCCGATGACTTCAGCCGTTTTATTCTGAGCGGAGATGTCGGTATGTTTGCAGATATTGCGGATAATGTTCAGTTCACCGTTGAAACGGAAATGCTTTCTGATTTGTTCTGGAAGGGTAGCGAGCACTGTTATTTTCTCGACTATGCATTTCTTACCGGTTTCCGGGTATATCCGGGATTGGGGGGCCTTTCGTTTTCTGTTGCCTATGCACTGGGGAGGCGTACCAATGTCGTAAAGCTTAATACTGATGATACCGATGTATCATCAACAAGCTGGGGAAACGGCTACAAATTAGGTATTGAATATGATATGAAATACGGTACAGGTGGAATTGCACCTGTGCTGGGAGCATACTGGCGTCATATGCCGCGGGGCGGTTCATCAGATAATACCCTGTCAGTATATTTTCGTTTTATTTTTCGCAGAGGATAGAGCGGAAGGACTTGCAGGTTTTTCTACATATTTGACAGCACGATTTCTTCCTGTTTTTTTTGCAGTATAAAGAGCACTGTCAGCCTGTTGTATGAGACTTTCGTATTCTATCGGAGTATCTTTGTCTATGAAAGAGTAACCGACACTTATAGTAATTATTCCCCGACTGGAAGCTTTGTACGTAATTTTAAGGTCTCTGATTGTCTTTACAAGATTTTTTGCCAGCGTGTTTAATTTGCTGATATCCCTGTCTTTTGTCATGGCAAGAAATTCTTCTCCACCATATCTGAAGACATCAAATTTGAAATCGATTCCGTAATCACCCAGAAAACAGCCGATCTGTTGCAGGACTTTGTCTCCGGCCTGATGTCCGTATGTATCGTTGTATTTTTTGAAATTGTCAATATCTATCATAATGGCTCCCGTATACGGACTCAGACATTCAGGATTTTCGCATTCAATGAGGGCTTCGAACAGGCTCCGGCGATTCGGTATTCTGGTCAATGTATCTATATTTCTTTCGATTTGAAGTATCCGTTCACTTTCGAAGTCATAAAGTTTTGATATACGTGGTATGCCTCCGATCATAATCGACAGAATACAAAAGATAAATGAATTTGCTATATCCCTGACAGCGAGGGGTCTTGGCTCAAAATAATATGCGCATACTATAAATGCGACGGTTAAAAAAATAATATACCAGTTGATACGGTAAGAATAATCGATAGTAAGCATTGAAAAAACGAGAATCATTCCACAAAATGCAACTGCGGAACCCTCTCCGTGATTAAGAAAAACCGCATCTTCACAGGCCATCCATAGAACGACCGTATATAGCAGATAATGAAAAGGAAGTGGTGATAAACTGCCTTTTTTTAGAAAGAACAGGGAGAATATATAGAATATTCCGCCACTTGCTGCAGACAGTAAATAGATAATTCTTCCTTCTTTTAATTCCGGAAATAAAAATGTAAGGAAAACCAGAATAGTCATTAATATAAAAAACAGAAAAGCACTGTTCTTAAATAGCAGATAGTTTTGTTCTCTTATACGCTGCCTGTTATTTGCTATATATTCTTTCTGTTTTTCATATTGATGATTATTGAAAAAAAAGTTTGTAATTTTGAGCATATTGATTTGGTGGTATAAAAAGCTCCTGTTATAATAGGTAGCATTTTCGAAATCCGCCTGATCCCTGAAAATGCTCTATCCCTACCGGATTCTGGCTATATTTTCTTTCATCACTTTACAAGTATCATGGAATTCGTCTTTTTCTTCAGAACTCAGATCAAGATCTATAATTCCTTCTACTCCATTTTTCCCGAGAATACATGGTACACTTACAAAAGTTCCCGATTCATTATAGTGCCCGTCGATAAGTACAGAGGCAGGGAATATCTGTTTTTCATCGTGGAAAATACAGTTAATCATTCTTGCAGCGGTGGATGCTATGCCATATTCCGTTGCCCCTTTCCCATCGAATGTTACCCAACCGGCATGTGCTACTTCTTTACTTAGTGTCGTTTTATCGAAACTAAATTTTTCCGGCATTTCCTTTTCCAGCTGGTTCAGAGGCTTCCCGCCGAAAGAAACAGCGGACCATGCCGTAAATTGACTGTTTCCGTGTTCCCCCAGTTGGTATGCAGTAATCGATTTATGGTCGAATCCCGATTCACGGGCAAGTACAGCCTTCAGTCTGGAAGTATCGAGTCCTGTGCCGGTTCCCAGTACACGGGCTTTATCGAGTCCCGAGAGTTTCCACAGTTCATATGCTATGATATCACATGGATTGGTAATATTCAGCCAGATGCCTTTGAATCCCGCATTTTTCAGAACTGGTACAAAAGTTCTGATCATGTCAACGCTGCGCTGGAGTTCGGCAAGTCTCTCTCTGCCCACACTGTCTATTTTGCCGACACTATTGACGATAAGATCGCATTCTGCAAGCTGTTCACAGGAACAGTTGAATATATTAACACGGTGCGGCAGATAACATACTGAATCTGTAAGATCCTGGTATTCGCTTGTTACTTTCTGTTTGTTGATATCATATAAATACAGCTCATCACAGATTCCCTGTACTGCAAGACTATATGCAACATGAGCACCGACATGTCCGATACCAACAATTCCGACTTTTTTAAGAGAAAAAGCCATATATTCTTTCCTCCATAATGATGGACTGGATATGATTATATCACTTGATAATAGCGTACTCAATCGCAATCAGTGACCGGCCGATTAAATTCTGAAGACTTGATCAGCCGGTCCCTTGGAAAGATATAGAAAAACCGGATGATAAGTCCGGAAT
This sequence comes from Treponema sp. UBA1798, assembly GCA_002319875.1. Lineage (GTDB taxonomy): Bacteria > Spirochaetota > Spirochaetia > Treponematales > Treponemataceae > Treponema_D. The sequence goes on from DCFS01000030.1 coordinate 23,073, forward strand.
GATAACAAAAAAGGCCGAACGAAGGTTCAGCCTTTTTTGCCACATTTTTATCGGGCGTATTCGATGATGCGTGTTTCACGTATCATCGTCAGCTTTATTCGTCCCGGATATTTCAGATCTGTTTCTATCTGTTTTGCAATACTCCTGGCTAGTTCTTTTACGTTCTGGTCAGGGACTTTTTCATTGTTTACGAGTATACGTAATTCACGTCCTGCCTGGATAGCATACGCTTTTTCAACACCGGGGAAATGCTCTGCAATTTCTTCCAGATTTTCGAGCCTTTTGACATAATTGTCAACGGTTTCCCGTCGTGCACCCGGACGTGCGGCCGAAATAGCATCAGCCACCTGAACGATTACAGCCTCGATGCTGGAAGGTTCTATATCATTATGATGTGCTGCAATTGCGTTAATGACACGGGGATCCTCCCCCATTTTTCTTGCCATTTCAGCGCCAACTTCCGCATGGTTCTGGTCGCTGTCGTTTTCAGCCCCCTTCCCGATATCATGCAGTATAGCTGCACGTTTTGTGAGCTCCCGATTCGCATTCAATTCTGCAGCAAGCATTCCGGCTATCATTGCAACTTCCTTTGAATGCGTCAGGACATTTTGTCCATAACTGGTACGGAAGTACAACCGCCCGAGGGCTGTAACTCCATCGGTATTCATATTGTGAATACCGAGATCGAACAGAGTTTTTTCGCCTTCTTCATAAATTTTCTGTTGTATTTCTCTCGTTACTTTCTGAACGATTTCCTCGATGCGTGCAGGATGTATACGTCCGTCAGAAATAAGACGTTCCAGTGCAACTTTTGCTATTTCCTTACGTACCGGATCAAAACAGGAAATAACTACAGCTTCCGGAGTGTCATCGATAATGATATCAACACCGGTGAGTGTTTCCAGTGTACGGATATTGCGTCCTTCGCGTCCTATAATACGACCTTTCATTTCATCACTCGGAAGTGAAACCGTTGTTACGGTGATATCACTCGTTGTTTCCGTCGCGATTCTCTGGATTGTTGTTACAAGAATATCGCGTGCTTTTTTTTCTGCAGAAAACTGGGCTTCCTCTTCAACTTTATTCAGAAGTACCTGTGCATCGTGTTTGGCATCGTTTTCCAGATCCTTTATGATAAGATCTTTTGCCTCCTGTATAGTGAGACCGGAAATACGTTCCAGCTCTTTTCGGTACTGTTCTTCCTGCAACGTAATGGCCGCTTCACGTTTTTCCATAATTGTAACCCGTTCTGAGTACTCGTGGTCCTGTTTGTCATAATCAGTGGCACGCTTATCCAGTAATTCTTCTTTTTTGGTTACTCTTGCTTCATACCGCTGTATTTCCAGTCGGCGGTCACGGTTTTCCCGTTCCTGCTGGTTTCGTTCCCGAATGAGTTCGTCTTTTGCCTCGAGCAAAATTTCTTTTTTCTGTGCCTCAGCTTCTCTTATCGCATCCTGCTTTACGCGTTCAGCCTTTTGTTCTGACGCAGATAGTTGAAATCTGGCATACAGCCAGCGAATAATCCATCCAAGAACAATTCCAATAACCGGAAGAACGATGAATAATACTTTGTTATTCATTGATATTCTCCTTCTTTTATATTTCCATATAAACTTGGAATAGCTCAATTTATATACTAACGTAACATAGTTTTAATGTCAAACTGTTGTTGAAAAAAATAACTGAAAACAGGACAGGCTCAAATGGAACTACATTGAAAAATCTTTACCCAGATATATTTCTCTTGCAACAGATGAATCGAGAATTTCCTGCTTTGTTCCCTGCATGACAATCTGTCCCGAATTGATAATGATAGCCCTGTACGTTATTTCCAGGGTATCGCGGACATTATGATCTGTTATAAGTATTCCGATACCGCGTTTTGCAAGCAGTCGTATCATATTTTTTATATCCGCCACAGCAATGGGGTCGATACCGGCAAAAGGTTCGTCGAGCATCAGAAATTTGGGCTCCATGGCAAGGGATCTCGCAATTTCAGTTCTCCGGCGTTCGCCGCCGGATAATGTAAATGCACTCTGGTGACGTATTCTTCCGATTGCAAATTCCTCGATCAGTTCATCAAGCCGGGTTCTTTTTTCTGCTGTAGACAGGTCTGTTCTTGTTTCCAGAATGGACCATATATTCTCTTCTACCGTTAGTTTTCTGAATACAGATGGTTCCTGAGGCAGATAAGAAATACCGAGTCTCGCACGTTTATACATGGGGAGTTTTGTAACGAGTTTTCCGTCTAGAAAAACGTTACCATCCGAAGGTTTGTAAAATCCGACAATCATATAAAACGTGGTCGTTTTACCTGAACCATTGGGTCCCAGTAACCCCAGAATTTCTCCCGTCTGCATGGAAAAGTCGATACCCTGTACTACTTTTTTCCTGCCGAAGGTTTTATAAAGACTTGAAACCCTCAATTCATGGGTTAACGGTTTTGCCATTTTTGAGGACATTATCTGCTGGGCGGAAACAGGATGGTTATCTGGCTGATTCATTTCTATCTCCGTTATCCGGCTGACTATCCGGTTTTACTCCGGCACTTTCATCCGGCCTGTCACTCTGTTGTGTTTTGCCGGCTGTTTTGTCCTTATTCCGGTCAGAATCGGTAACCGTTCCGCTCACTCTGCCATCCAGAACTATTTCCTGAGAGTTAAGATTCAGAATAATGTTTTGAGCTCTGAACATATCTTTGCCCTGGACGATTTCCGGATCACCGCTTAATTCCAGCATCTGATTTTTTTTACGGTAAATGGCATAAGCACCCGTACAGATATTGTCTTTCTGTTTAAGTGTGATATCAATCTGAAGTATAGCTGTTTCCGTATCCTGATTATATTCAATAACCTGGGAGTCGGCCGTCACATTGTTTTCATTATCAACAAGATGTACGGAGTTTTTAAGTATTGCTATTTTTGTTTTTCTGTCGTAGGCAAGATTCCCGCAGGTAAAATCCATATTCGTTTCTGTATTTTTTGCAGAAATGGAACCATCGGCACTTATGAATCTGAAATCCTCTCCGTTGAGAGTAATTGAATCTGCTGAAATTTCCATACTTTCTGTTTTGACAAAGGCGTTACCGCTTAATATTGTACTATCGGATTTATTCCCTGCTATACCTGTCATGGTATCTGCATAAAATGAAATCTGTTCTGCCCCGGCTGTTACCAGCGGTCCTGTAAAAAAAGCTGACAGCAGAATTAAAAATAAAGATCTGTTCATCCCTTATTCTCTTTATCTGCAATTGATCCGGAAACAGGACCATAAAATTTAAAGCTGTTGCTCACTGCGCTTGCAGAAAAACCTTTACCCGTCAACGTTACGTTATCACGTATCAGTGTAATGGCATCATTCTTACCGCTCGTAAGCTGTTCTGTTTCCCCGTTCCAATGCAGGTTTTTTGCAAAAATCTGCAGATTAAGTTTATGGTTTACTATGTCTATGTTATTGAAAAAGGTGTATTGTTTTATTTCCGGATCTGCAGAGAGCAGACTGCAATATCCTTCCGTTTCAATCTTTCTGTCTGCGTTAAATGTCTTAAAAGTTATGCCCTGAGCGAATGTTGCGCTGCCTTTTTTATATTGTTCAATCTTTACGGCAGATGATTCAATCGTAAGTTTACCTTCTTCATACCGGTTAAAAGTAACATTGGTAAAAATAAATTCCGGAATGCTGCTTTCCGTGTCTTTTGCTTTTTCATAATTAAGCGAACAACCGGAAAGTACAGAAATGACAGTAAACACAAACACGAATGGATCTGCATGCATCATTTTTTTCTATTCAGGGCTGCACCGATGAAAGCGGTGAACAGCGGATGCGGTTTTGTGGGGCGGGATACAAATTCAGGATGATACTGTACACCGATACCCCACGGATGATGTTCCCACTCAAAGGCTTCAGCCTGTCCGTCTGGTACAGCTGAAGCACTGGTTATAAGGCCTTTTGAAGCAAGTTCTGCTGTATACCGGCGGTCAAATGTATATTTACTGCGGTGGCGTTCACTTATAGACGTTCTGTTATATATTTCGGAGAGTTTTGTACCTTTTATGATTTTTACTGTTCCTACTCCCAGTTTCATAACACCTGTAGATGAAAGGCCTGCCTGTTCTTCAGGAAGGCTTATAATGGCATGTGCACAGTTTTGCATAAATTCAGTACTGTCTGCATCTTTCCAGCCGAGCAGTGTCCGTGCTGTTTCGATAGCCATAAGCTGCATTCCGAGATCTATACCCAGATAAGGGATATTATGTTCACGGGCATACTGTACAGCACAGAGAAGGCCCAGAAAACCACGCTGCCCGTAATTACCCGGGACAATGATTCCGTCCAGATCCTGAAAGTTCATGTTTATATCAGGTGTACTTTCAAGGGTTTCAGCATCTATTTTCCGGATAGTCAGTTCGGCTTCATAGGAAGTTACAGCTGCATGAAACAGTGATTCCCGGACGGATTTATAGCAGTCGTCAAGGTAATCCTTTTTCCCTACCATTCCGATACAGATTTTTGATTTCGGGTGATTCAGTTTATCCAGAAAATCCGTCCAGGGAGAAATACTGCAGCTGCCGGCCTTTAACCCGAGTTTCTCGAGTACTTTCAGATCAATTCCTTCTTTATGAAAAAGAACCGGCAATTCATAAATCGATTTTTCAACATCTGTTGATGTAAAAACCGACTGTGGGGATACATTACAGAAAAGAGCAACTTTATTCTTCAGGTTTTCATCCAGTACGGTTTCGCACCGGCACAACAGGATATCCGGCTGGATGCCTGCCTCCTGCAGCTGTTTTACGGAATGCTGTGTGGGTTTTGTTTTCAGTTCCCCACCGGTGATGACCGGTACAAGTGTCAGGTGTATGGTAACTGTATTGGATTTCCCGAGTTCCCGGATGAGCTGTCTTGCAGCCTCAAGGAAAGGAATTGATTCTATATCACCGACAGTTCCTCCGATCTCGACTATTACAACGTCTGCTCCAGTACGTGCTCCCAGCGACAGGATGCGACGTTTAATTTCGTCGGTTATATGAGGAATTACCTGTACTGTACGACCGTTGTATCGTCCCGCCCTTTCATTTTTAATTACCGTATCATATACTTTACCGATAGTAATACAATCGTCGTTTGTAAGATTTACACTGGTAAAACGGGAGAAATTACCGAGATCAAGATCGGTTTCAGCTCCGTCTTCTGTGACGAAGACTTCTCCGTGCTGATACGGACTGATATTCCCTGCATCAACGTTAACGTATGGATCGCATTTCATCATTGCAACTTTTAGGCCGCAGCATTCAAGCAGACTGCCGATTGAAGACGACGCTACACCTTTACCAAGCCCGGAACATACGCCGCTTGTTACCAGTATATATTTACTCATATCTGCGTATTTTCACATTTACATACTGTTTAGTCAAGCTCACTTATTTACTTACAATATTAAAGCTTTCATTTACTTTTTTACAGGGTGTGTATATAATAAAATTATGGCTGATTTATTAACTGATGTTGAATTCGACATGTTCCGCAAAGTAATCTATGACGAAAGCGGTATAACGTTTTCGGAGACGAACCGTTCTATTCTTGACAGTCGTCTGAAAGAACGTCTGCGTGAAAAACAACTGTCTTCGGTACAGGATTATTATAAACTCATCATGTCCAATCCGGGCGAGATGAAGACTATGCTTGATTCCATCACGACGAATTTAACACGGTTTTTCAGGAATCAGCCACATTTTGATGCTTTGATCCATTACGTCGTGCCGCACGTACTTGAGAACAAGAAAAAAAATGGTGATACCGTAGTCCGTATCTGGAGTGCCGGCTGCTCGACAGGAGAGGAACCTTATACTATTGCGATGATATTGAAAGATATTTTGCCACCGCCATATACATTCCTGATAACTGCTTCCGATATTTCCCTGAAATCCCTGATGGTCGGACAACAGGGATTTTATCCGGCAGTACGCGTAGAAGGTGTCCCTGAAAAATATCTGGGACGTTTTTTTACAAAGACAGATTCCGGATATCAGGTGAATAAAGATCTTATGTCCACCATCCGTTTTGACTATCATAATCTCCGCAATGATTCAGGTGCGCGGAATCTGGATGTGATTTTTTGTCGTAATGTTCTGATATATTTTGATGAAGCTGCTCAGCTTGCAACCATAAACAGATTCTGGGACGCGATGGGACCGCTTTCTTATCTTTTTATAGGACATTCGGAATCTCTTTTTGGTATGAAAACACAGTTTGAGTTCTTAAAGACAGACTGGGCCTGTCTGTATCAGAAAAATATAAAAAAGGATGTTTAAAGTATGGATGATATTTCTGTTCTTGTGTGTGATGATTCAGCTTTAATGCGTAATTTGATATCCCGTATTGTAGAGGGCACTGAAGGGATGACCGTGGCTGCAAAAGCAATGAATGGCAGATTCGCTCTGGAAAAAATTCCTGTTGTAAAACCGGATGTAATAGTTCTGGATATTGAAATGCCAGAGATGAATGGTATTGAATTTTTGAAGGAACGGCGTGCAAGACGCTGGGATATACCGGTTATTATTCTTTCGAGCGTTGCTACAGAAGGCGCTGCAGTGACGATGGAGTGTCTTGAGCTTGGTGCAAGTGACTTTATTACAAAGCCTCGCGGCTCGGTTTCTGCGGATCTTTCTTCCGTTTCAGAGCATCTTATAGAGTTGCTTTCATCTTATGGATGTGTTTATGCCCGTCAGCGTGGTAAGAATCCTTATCCGGCTGATTTTTTTGTTCATCAGATAAAGATGCGGAAGGCTGAATTCTTCGTTGCAGAAAAAAAAGGTGAAACCGTAGTTCCTGCTGAGCGGATGGAAACCTTCCGTCCGACATTGTGGACTGATACTAATGAAAAAAAAGAGCCTGCAGTTATTACCCCGCTAAGGGATGGCGGGCGTATAGATATTATAGCTCTTGGCATTTCTACCGGAGGTCCCAATGCCCTCCGGAGTATTTTCAAAATGATCGATCCTCATTTAAAACAGCCGGTACTAGTTGTTCAGCATATGCCGGCCGGCTTTACAAAAGAGTTCGCGAACAGCCTTGACCGTATTTGTCCGCTCGATGTAAAAGAAGCAGAAGATGGAGATCCGATACAGGGTGGTAAGGTTTATATAGCTCCTGGAAATTATCATATTTACGTTGAAAACCGACTGACCGGTGCTGTAGTGCGTCTTTCAAGCGATCCGCAGCGTAATGGGCACAGACCCTCTGCTGATTTTCTTTTTGAATCCGTTGCAAAATTATATCAAAACCGTGCGCTGGGTGTTATTATGACCGGAATGGGAAAGGATGGGGCTGCTGAACTTGCAGAGATGCGCAAGCAGGGTGCCTGGACACTTGGTCAGGATAAGGATTCTTCAATCGTCTACGGTATGCCGAAGGTTGCATGGGAACTTGGTGCCGTTCAGAAGCAGGTCCCTCTGATGGAAATGGCGGATTCTATCAGTGAACTTGCCAGAGAGCATTCAGCATTATAGTCAGAAAATTGCTGTTATTTCGGGCTTTACCAGTCTGATAATAAAGCGGCTTGACAGGAATACCAGTAAAGATGAAGAAAGCAGCCCTGCAAGCACGCATCCGGCATGCATCCCTTCCATTGCCGGGTGCCCTGTTATACATAGCGCGAGCGGATCTGCAGCATAGTACCCGGCGACGGCACAGGCTATTGGAAAACACAACGAAAATAACCCCTGAAAAATTTCAGTTTTTACTGATGTTCCGATCTTTACGACAGTCCCCCGTGCTATTTCAAAATTATGAGGATTTATTACCGTAAACGGATGCCCCTGTTTGGCACAACCGTCATGGCAACTCATGCATGCATCGGTAATCAGGGGTACAACAGTGATATCGGTTCCTTTTATGGTTGTAATGATTGCTCTGTCACGCATGCTGGATCCCCTGAGAAAGACTTGCCATCCGTTCATTGCAGACGTCGCGTCCGGCTGAATTTCCAAGTTCAACATAGGTATCCCGGAGGTTATACAGAGCGTCGTAATAATATGGATTAAATGTAACTGCATGTTCGAATGCTTCGCCGGCTTCCCTGTATTCACCATTATTAAAAAAGATTACTCCGGCAGTATTCCACAGATGGGGATTTTCATCATTCAGTTGAAGTGCCTGTGAACAGTAATTTATGGCTTCCTGAGGGCTGCCCATTGTATTACAGATAAGCGCAAGGGTTTCCATTATTTCCTGATCCTCCGGATTAAATGAAAGTGCACACTTTAATGCAGATTTTGCTTTTCCCAATTCCCCTGCATCCCGATACGTAACACCGAGATTAAACCACAGGAGATAATTCGTATTTTCCATGGAAATGGCACGCTTAAAACAGGCGATAGCTTCTGTGTAATCGCCGTGATATGCAAGTTCTATAGCCTGAGTATTTAAGGATTCAGCATTTTCAAGCATAACACATGCCTCCTGCTTTTATTTATTTCACAGCAGGCAGCATGCTCTCGAATAGTTTGACAATTTGAGCGGTATCTGCCTGAACATTTGTAGAATATAGAGTTGCAAGTTCTCTGCTTTTATCGGAGATAAGTTTTCGGCCCTGCTGAAAAGCATCTGCTATGGATTTACTTTTCTCCAGTACTGCTATGCATTCCTCAACTGCCGGTGAAGAGGTTCCCTCTTTTTTTGCTGCCAGCATATATGAGGTAATCCGCTGCCTGTCGCCGGGATGTGCATTCAGATGTAAAAGTACCGGCAGACTTTTTTTCCCTTCAACTATATCATCTCCCCGTTTTTTACCGGGATTACCTGTCGTCAGGTTCTGTACATCGTCAAGTATCTGAAAGCCAACACCAATATCCGCTGCAGTTTCACCTGCTTCAGCAGCCTTGGTTTCCGACCCTCCACCGGATAGAACTCCGATTTGTGCTGCAAGTGCAGCAAGTGTTCCTGTTTTACAGCGTACCATAGAGATATATTCTTCCATTGAAGGAATCATATCTGCAGCTTGATGCCACTGGATATCCATGGCCTGCCCGAGATGCAGTCGTCGTACTTCCTGCATATATAGTCTGTATAAACTGTACTTTTTATCTGCCGTGATATTCAATTTTTCGATACAGGAAGGAGCTTCAAAATAGAGCCATGAACCTGCATTCAATGCCGTATCTATCCCCCATGTTATATGGACTGCAGGTTTCCCCCGTCTTGTATCGGCGGAATCCTCGATATCATCATGTATAAGACTGGCCGTATGTACAAATTCGACCAGAGGGGTAAGTTGATATGCATTTTCAAGGAGTGTAGCGGCTGTTTCGGGGGAAAGCTTACCTTGTTCCTTCAGCATATCTGTTGTCATTTCTGCGCAAAGTACAAGAAGAAGAGGACGCCAGCGCTTGCCTCCGAGCATCAGCAGCATTCTGCACGGATCAATGAGTCCTGTCAGATGCCGCGGCTTTATGGAATCAGACAGTGAATTGAATGAAATCTTTTCCCATTTCTCTGTGCTTTGTTCAGGGAGTGCTTCCGTAAGAATTTGTTCAATATGAATCAGCCGTTCCGAAAATTCACTGTTCATACTTTAATTATAGCGAAAATATGGATAAAAGACAAATGCTATTGAGAGACTTGCTTCTTTACTACCCGGAATCCTGTAGTACAACTGGGGAGTTCCGGGGCCCATGCCTGCCTTCCAGACAGATTACTGTATTCACCAATATAACTGCTTCCCCGTAATACACGACTTGTATCTGAGGTCGTAAACAAATCAAAACATAGTTCCCACAGGTTACCAGTCATATCATAAAGATCTTCTAAATTTGGTTTTTTTAATCCGGTTTCATGGGTTATATTGCCTGAATTCCCCATATACCATGCAACTTCTTCAATGTTGTTGCTGCCAGCGTAGGTATATTTCCATTCTGCAGAGGCTGGATTACCTCCCCGGGCTGCGTATTCCCACTCAGCCTCTGTCGGGAGTCTGTAACCGTTTGCGTCAGTGTCGGTAAAAACAGCAGCTTTTTTTGTAAGAATACTTGTATTTCTGATAAATTTTTCTTTCATATCTGTAGTTTTTACATAATATGATGGTTCCAGGTTTTTATATTCACTGTATGCGTTACACCATACAACGGCGTCGTTCCAGCTTATATTTGTTACCGGTTCAAAACATGCAGCTGTAGGTTTTGAACCGGGAGTACCATTGCTTCCTTCCTGGCCTGGATCAGTAAAAACATACAGATCGGAAGAACGCGATATTGCCCACTCCTTGACGGTATACCATAAGTCGTACGTAACTTCTTTGCTTCCCATCATAAAGGTATCCATAATAACAGGGTGATTCTCTGCATCTGCAAAGGGGCCAATTCCATTTCCCGGGCTTCCATTATTATAATCGGTTGCCGTGCATACTGTTCCTGACGGAAGCGTAACCATTTCAGTATTATCGGATACGGTAACCGTATAAGTCTCCGTGCCACCGTCGGCAGCAGTTACCGTATAAGTCAGAGGTTTTGAAAAATTCTGGGTACCGGAGGGAGTAACTGATGCCCCTTTGGCAGCAGTTATTTCGGGTGTTAAAGCTGTGAGAGGTGTTTTGCAGGAAACGCAGACCTGTATAGTCTGTCGTGATTCATCTATCCTCCCATGGAAACCGGATAGTATGAAATATTTTATTGATTTTTCAGCGGCTGCGGTGATAACGCTGACTGTGTATTGAACTGTACTGTCATTCGTTGTGACGCTATAGAGAAGAGGTGTAGAAAAATTTTTTGCGGTGCCGCTCGCAGGTGATATAGTCGAATTTTCAGGAAGCTGAATTACAGGTACCAGTGCGGTCAAAGAAGTACCGTACGGAACAGTAATGGAAACCGTGCGGGTATCATTATCAATAGTACCCGTTATATCAGTGTCAAGCGTACTGTTAGCTGAAGACTTGAAACAGAAGGAGGTGATGGACACTGCCGTGTCTACTGCTATAGGATCCAGCTTCAGATTTGCAGTACTTTCGATGCCGGCATTTTCTCCTGTATACAAAAGTTTTGATCCATCATAAATTTTAACTGATATTGAAAATTTTATTCCCGTTTCAACCGGATCAATGCTTACCAGCAAAGGTGATGCATATTGGCAGTTTTTTGTAATACTCTGAATTTTTTCTCCGGAAGATGTGCTTGTTACTGTAATGGATAATGAAATATTTTCCGGTAAGGAAGCTGCTGAACGGTTTTGCGTTTCAGGAAGCGTAATATACAGGGAAAGAGATTCTTCTTTTGTCGTCTGAATAATATCTGAGCATGAAAACAGAAAAAAAGAGAGTGTACAACATATAAAAATATTGTACGCCATGTTTTTTTTCATTACGCTCCTCCGGGGCCCTGACCTTTGCAGTATATTGGTCCGGCTCGAAACTGTCTGTATCTTAACCTCCACTGATTTATAAAAATTGCACACACTTTATAATCAGTTTCCTTATAATAATATAAAAGATGAAAATAAGCTATTGTTTTCTTTCTTTATTCTGCCGAAACTCATTATATGGGTACGAATTCTTATGAAAAACCGGATTACTGGTCGAAAAAAGCTTTTTCGGAAGGATATCCGGCACGATCTGTTTATAAGCTGAAGGAAATTGATGAAAAGTTCGGAATGTTAGAAAAGGGATATAAAGTCCTGGATCTTGGTTCTGCTCCGGGAAGCTGGACTGTTTTTCTGCTTCGAAAGCTTGAAGGTTCTGGTTGTGTTGTATCGGTGGACCTTAATCCTCTTTCAAAGAATGTCAAGGCAGACAATCTTGTTTTTATACAGGGGGATCTGGGTTCCGAAGAAGTCCGTACCAGGGTACAGGCCTTGGGACCTTATGATCTTGTAGTTTGTGATGCTGCACCTCTGACAACAGGGAATCGGACTGTAGATACAGCGAGATCACAGGGGCTTGTCGAAATGGCAATCTGGTATGCAAGGACAATGCTGAAAACGGGTGGCAACTTTACCGTGAAGATTTTTCAGAATGGGGAGCAGCAGGATTTGCTTAGAAATATGAAAACTTTTTTTACTTCAGCAAGAGGTTTTAAGCCTGAAGCATGCAGATCTGAATCTTTTGAGACTTATTTACTTGGCATTAGCAGAAAATAGTTTTATAATCAGGAAAATGGTTTTATTATGGACATAAAAAAAAGAACAAGTATGCTACGCGCCTGCCTTATTCTGGCTATCGGTATAACGGGTACAGGTGTTACCGTTGCTGTGCTGAAGTATTTGAGCCCGGAAACAGGAAAAGGTGGTCTTGAGACTCCCGGACTGCCACAGTTCAGTGACGATAAACTGGATGATCTGAATGCGTTGGAAAATTCGGATGCCGATGCAGAGATTCCGCAGGATGAAAATACTGTCGATTCCATTCTTTCCTACCATTCTTATCGGGTGCAACCGGGAGATATGATAGGTGCGATTGCTGATAAATTCGGTGTAACCCAGGATACGATTATCAGTATGAACGATATCAGGCAGTCACGTCTTCTGCAGGTAGGTCAATATCTGAAAATCCCGAATATGCCGGGTGTATTGTATACGGTTCAAAAAAACGGAGAAACGCTTGCTGCTATCGCAAAAAAATATGATGTAAATGTCGTAAAATGTGCACATGTAAATAATATTGTTGCGGGGAAAACTCTGGATGCCGGTGCAACAGTATTTATTCCTGATGCTGCCCTTGATCCGCTTACACGTCAGGAAATTAATGGTGATCTTTTTTCATGCCCCCTGCATTACAGATATTATCTATCATCGTATTATGGCTGGCGCGCGAGCCCCTTTACAGGGAAACGTTCGTTTCATAACGGTATTGATATGGCTATATCAAGCGGAACACCTATATTTGCGGCGCTTGCAGGCAAGGTTGCTGCCGTTGGTTATAATGAAACGTATGGTAACTATATTATCGTATCGCATTATTCAGGGTATAAAACTCTTTATGGGCATCTGAGTGCCGTATTGATTGTTCGTGGACAATCAGTATCGCCTGCAACGTGTATCGGCAGGGTAGGAAACACGGGAATGAGTACGGGACCGCATCTGCACTTTACTGTTTTTAAGAATGGCAGAACGGTAAATCCACTGAATTTACTCAGATAGTAAAATATATCTGAGTAATGAGTTCTTTCTGTATGTTTTTCGCATACGGTATATCGGCTTTGGGATCGGTATCTTCGGTCTGGCAGGCCTTTTTCAGCCGGATGGTATTGTTTGCTGTGTAATCCGTGAAAAAGGCTGTTAGCGGTCTGCAGGCTATTTTATTACATTTTAGGTTTATGCG
>DCFS01000170.1 GCA_002319875.1 Treponema sp. UBA1798
CCTCCCAATTCAAGGCACAGCGGCGTAAGATGTTCCGCTGCTGCGTGCATGACGGTTTTGCCCACGGCAACGCTCCCGGTAAAAAAAATAAAATCAAATTTTTCATCAAGCAGCGCCGTATTTATTTCATGTCCGCCTTCGAATGCGCATACGTATTCCGGCTTGAATACCTCCCTGATGATGGTAACGATAAGGTCTGATGTATGTACCGAATAACGGGATGGTTTTATTACCGCACAGTTACCTGCACTTATTGCTGCCGCCAGCGGAATCATTGTAAGCATAAAGGGATAATTCCATGGGGACATGATAAGTGCTACGCCGTAAGGTTCCTGATATACCGTACTCCATCCGGGGAAATTGAACAGTGCAGTGGGAACGTGCTGCCCTCTGTTCCAGCCTGCAACATGTTTTATAAGGAACCGGATTTCACTGAGGACAAGACCCGTTTCCGTTGCATAACTTTCATAGGGAGATTTTCCGAGATCATCGTTAAGAGCGGCTCCTATTTCATCGCTGTACTTCAAAACAGCCTTGTAGAGCAGTTCCAGCTGCTGCTTTCTGAACGCTGTCGGTATTGTTTTTCCCTCAGCGAAAAAGTTTCTCTGTACCTGAACGGCTTTTGAAATACATGAAACAGCGTTTTGTGCCATAACTGAGCCTCCGTAGAAAAGGCTAGCCGTATGGACAGGTGTTGTCAAGTGCAGGACAGTGAAAAGATTTCATCCCGGTGAATAGTGCCGAGCTGGTGTATTGCTTCCCTGAGGGAAAGATCCTCGTGTCCTTTCCGGTAGGCTGTAAGATCGATCAGGAACCTGTTCATGGAAAAATGCTGATAGACGAACACATGTTGTGAAAACGCTGCAGATAGCTTTTCAGAACCACAGCTTCCGTATGTCGCGAAAAGTTCGTCCCGGTACGGAATAAACACTCCTTTGCCTTTTAGTTCCGCATAGCCGACGAGCCACAGGTCGGGTAGTCCGCCGGATACGGATTCATTCAGCAGCGACTGGTGCAAAACAGCAGTTTCCCGTGCCATCCAGACCTGGCTGTCATGGATCAGATTCTGTACGCCGGAGCTCCCTTCTTTGATAAGTTTGCGCAGGTGAGCTGTTTTAGCAGTATGAACCGGTGTTTTGTTCAGTATCAGCACTTGTTTTCTGAAATCGATGCCGAGCTCGGGGTTTCTGCGGAAAAAACCGTCTGCTATTTTACCGGATTGTCCGACAAGGTAACGTCTGTTTTTTGCAAGCTGTTCGTCCTTTCCGGGATTGTCCCCGATCACAATGAGCCGGATATCGTCGTCCTGCGTAATCCTTTCGAAGTCGCTGCTGTATACTACGGGTGTTTCCAGAGAGTAAGGAGGTGTGTCGTTTTCCGCTGCTTTTTTCTGAAGCTGTTCAAGTTCACGTGCAAACATATTCCATTCTGCACATTTTATTTTAAATTTGTTACGGAATATACAGAACGCATTCCATTGTTTTTCAGTCATCTGTGCCGGTGCTCCGGTTTTCGCAGCCTTCGATATCTCCGGCTGGTCTTGTCATCAGTATGCCGTCAGATCCCGGCTTCTGCGGAGCCGGAAAAAAGGAGGGTATCCGGCGTATTTCTGTAAAACCGTATGTATGATAGATGTGTAAAGCCCCCTTCCATTCGGCATTTACCAGCAGGAGCAGCGTTCTGATACCGGTTGAATGTGAACAGAACCAGTTTACTGCGCTGCAGAACATTCCTTTACCCAATCCGCAGCCGCGGTATGCGGAACGCAGTGCAAAGGAACTCAGGTATAGAACCCGGCCTCTGCTGTGATGACTTTTTGAAGCCGGATGCCCCAGTGTGAATACCGTGTCATCAGCCGGTATTTCCTGCCACCTTTCGGCGGAAATGTACCCGGCTGTCTCGTGCGACGTTTCATCTTCGAATATGAGAAAGCAGTTACTGCATATACGTATTCGTTCGGCAAAAACTGATTCTTTTTCCCGTATGGCTGGAATAAAAGAGTCGTTTTCAATATCCATAATCGCAGAAAGGTCTGAAAGGGCAGCTGCGCGCAGAATCATGGAACTGATTATAGAAGAAACGCTGTTTTCAGTATATACTTTTACGAAGAGGTCTGATGGATGGACAGAGAACCGGTAACTGAAACCTTATTCCCGAAACAGATACCGGATTTGCCATATGTTTTACAGCAGTTTACCGTGTCCGGTACCGGTTGCTGTGCGGCATTGCCTGCTTCCTGCCGGAGATTTCCGGAAAAACACTTCCCCGTCGTATATCTTATGGGTGAAAGCGATATACAGCCTGTCGCTGAATTTCTGGCTTCAGGATCGTTAAGGGATATCCCTGTTCAGGGGGACCTTCCGTGCATCCTTGTCGGCGTATCTGCCTCTGACTGGAACAGTTCGTTTTCTCCGTGGGCTGTGCCGCGTCTGGGGAAAAATCTGGGTCCGTTTTCAGGCGGCGGAAGACAGACGCTTGCACTGCTTGAAAGCCGGATAAAGCCGTATATCGATACGGTGTACCGTACGCTTCCTGATGCGGCGCATACAGGACTTGCCGGTTATTCGCTGGCAGGACTGCTGGTACTCTACGCCTTATACAACAGTACGTCGTTTTCCCGTTTTGCCTGTATGTCGGGTTCTCTCTGGTATCCGGACTGGATAACCTTTATACAGACGCATTTGCCTTCAGTTTCCCGTCCGCACATATATCTTTCTCTTGGTGACCGTGAAAAGGAAAGCCGCAACAGAACTATGGCGGAAGTCGGAACCTGTACGGAAGAAACGGTTGCAGCGCTGCAGCGGACTGCGGATTCTGCGGTTTATTTCGAGTATAATTCCGGCGGGCATTTTAATGATGTTTCCCGCCGTATTGCAAATGGTATTTCATATGTGACGAGGGACTGGGTAATCTGACCGGGTCTGGTTTTCTTCTACTTTACACGATTTCCTGTTTCCCGTAAAATGTTGGACTATGGAATTTACACAAGAAGCAATTGACGCTTTGACAGTCAATGAAATTGAAATCATGAAAAAGATTGCTGATGAGCTGAATATCAAAGTTCCTCAGGTCAGCGCAGTTATCAGTCTGGTAGGAGAAGGTTGTACAATCCCTTTTATTGCCCGTTACCGCAAGGAAAAGCATGGATCGCTTGATGAAGTACAGGTTCGTGACTGCGACCATCTGTTTAAGACTTATAAAAATCTTGAAGACCGCCGGCTGGAGATTGTGAAAGGCATTTTTGCTCAGGGAAAGCTTACAGAATCTTTGTATAATGCGGTTACAAAGGCTGCAACCCTTACAGAGCTTGAAGATCTGTGGGCTCCGTTCAAGAAAAAGAAAAAAACGCGCGGTATGGTTGCCATTGAAAAGGGACTTGATCCGCTTGCCGATGCCATGCTTGAAATGAATGACTCAGCGGTTGAGGAAAAAGCAAAAGAATTTGTCATTGAAAATACGGAAAATCCTGAACTGTCAGTTGCTTCTGTACAGGACGCACTTGCCGGGGCAAAAGATATCGTTGCCGAACGCGTATCGCAGGATACTGACAACCGTGCTGCCGTACACTCTTTGTATCTTAAGACCGGAAAAATCATTACGAAAGGAATCGGCGATGAAACTGCCCAGAAAACATCCGTATATCAGATGTACTGGGATTACAGCGAACCGCTTAACCAGGTAAAATCTCACCGTATCCTTGCTATAAACCGCGGGGAACGCGAGGGAATGCTCGACGTGACGATAGATATCGATCAGGATGCTGCTGTTGATCTGCTCAAAAGTCGTGCACAGATTCATAATAAGTATCATGCAGATGCGATTGAAGACGGGCTTGTAAGGCTCCTTTCTCCTGCTGTTGTGCGTGAGATCCGCAGCGATGAGGCTGATGAGGCTGATGAGCACGGTATCGGCATATTCAGTGAAAATCTGAAGAATCTGCTTATGACACAGCCGATAAAGGGTAGCCGTGTTCTCGGCGTAGATCCCGGTATCAGAACCGGTACGAAATGTGCTGCGCTTGATGAAACGGGAAAATATCTGGGCCATTTCCTTATCAAACAGGTTGCTGATCCTGACGGCGCATATAATGCGGTTAAGGAAGCGATTAAAAAGTATAAAATACAGGTCGTCGCCGTCGGTAACGGTACCGGCAGCCAGGAAGTGCAGACTATTGTCAGTAAGGTGATCAGTGACAATTATTCTGACGTACGTTACACCGTCGTCGACGAATCGGGAGCTTCCGTGTATTCTGCAAGCGACATAGCACGCGAAGAATTCCCTGAACTCGATCTGACGATCCGTGGAGCTATCAGCATGGGACGCCGTCTGCAGGATCCGCTCGCTGAACTCGTAAAAATTGATCCTAAAGCTATCGGCGTCGGACTTTATCAGCACGATGTTAATCAGAAAAAGCTTGGAGACATGCTGGACGAAGTTGTCGGTTCCGTCGTCAATCAGGTCGGTGTGAATCTCAATACGGCGAGCGCTTCTCTTCTGAGATATGTTTCAGGTATTAATTCTACGCTTGCAAAAAAAATAGTGGCATACCGTGATGCAAACGGTAAAATTACAAACCGTGAAGATCTGAAAAAAGTCAGCGGTCTTGGCCCGAAAGCTTTCGAACAGTGCGCAGGTTTCCTTAAAATTCCTGAGAGTTCCGATCCGCTTGACAATACGTGGGTGCATCCTGAAAACTATTCTGCGGCGCGTGAAGTACTTCCTGTTGTTCAGAAAAAGGAAAAAATTTCTGCGGATCTGAAAAAGCAGCTTGAGGAAAAATACCAGCTGGGTGATACGACGCTGGGTGATATTATAGAGGAACTTCAAAAACCGAACCTTGATCCGCGCGACGGTTACCCCGCTCCGATTATGCAGAAAGGCGTCGTACAGTTCGAAGACTTGAAGGAAGGTATGAAGGTTACCGGAAAGATAAAGAACGTTGTGGATTTCGGTGCTTTTGTTGATATCGGTATTCATGAAACTGGTCTGATTCATATCAGTGAATTAAGCGACAGCTTTATAAAAGATCCGATGGATATCATTAAGGTCGGTGATGTAAAGGAATTTACCATTATCGGTCTTGATATTGACCGCAGGCGTATCAGCCTTTCGCTAAAAAGCGATGCAGCTACCCGCAATCATGTCGGTATGGGAGGCGATAAGGCCGCCGGCTCTGAAAGTCCCGGAGACGGCAAACCCGGAGCAAAGAAGGTCGTAATCGTAAAAAAAGGAGCCCCGGCAGATCATAACCGCCCTGTTTCTCTTCATAAAGACCGTACGTATGCGGACAGCCGTAAAAATGAAGGCAATGACGACGGTACGATGTATAATCCTTTTGCAGCTCTGTTGAAAAAATAACAGAAAAACGCGCTCTGAATTGTCCTGATATAAATAAGGCGTTTTCAAAAGTATGTTACTTTTGAAAACGCCTTAAATTTGTATTTTCCGGATATATGCAATGTATACTCTGGAAGATGTGGAATCAGGATACGCTGTTGTGGCCTGATTTCACATTTCTCTGTTTTTTTATCAAAAATGAATCTGAAATATTGAAAAACTCTTATATTTGCATTAAAGTTGTTATATAGCTGAATGGAATTTGAAAAAGTGTCTTGTAATCTGTAGCCGCTTACGGCAGGAGGCTGTGATGAAAAACATTTTTAAATCCGGCTGTATCTTTGTGATTGTATTAGTATCTTTTGTATCATGCAAAAATCTTTTCAGTAGTTTTGCCGTTCCTGAATCGGTATCCGTAAAATCGAAGGCTCTGTTTAACGCTTCGCTCGGAAGTGTATCAGATACACTGTCGAATTATATTTCTGCGTCAATCCTGCAGGATAATATCGGTACCAGTGCGACCGTCTATGATTATAATCCCGGCGGAAGTGCATCGGTACAGGAATACCTGATTGACTACCCGATAACAACCTGGGATCTCAATTTCAGCAGCCTGGTAAATACCCAGGCTCTTTCCAGCGGGCTGGGGAATATGACGTTCGATGACTATACGCTCAATATTCCGGCAGTGAACCAGTCTCTTGCCCAGTCAGTAACATTCGATACGGGCAGTATTACATCGGCAGTAGGAACGCCGTCGCTGAATAAAACTGTTGCCATCCCCGAACCGGGAAGTTCTGCAACAATAAATGATGTAAGCGTACCGATGAGTATCGGGGTCGATTCTGTAACGTATGAAAGCGGGACCCTGACAATCACGCTGGTGTATACGTCTTCGACCGGGACACCTTCAGGTACGAAGACTGTAACTGTTTCCCTGAGGAATTCTTCCGGTTCAGTTATCGCTACGGGCAGCGGTTCAGCTTCCGGCAGCAGCAGTATTGCCGTTCCTCTTGATCTTGCAGGAAAGACTCTGACGAAATCCATGACACTGATTATCGGAGGTACCGTTTCCGGTGGTTCCGCCGGCATTATTGATTCCTATTCACTTTCCGCCGGTTTTTCAGATGCTGTTATTTCCCGGGTTACCGGCGTAAGCGGTACACTGTCAGGAACGGTAGCTTCCCAGTCAGTCAGTGCCGCAAATCCGCAGGTACAGAGTGCGACAATAGGTACCGGATCAGTTTATCTCAGGTCTGCAGCACCTTCCGGATGGAGTGGTGTAACCTGTGTGCTGGCGTTTGGCAGTACACCGAATATCAGCGGCGCCGTAAGCGGTTCCTTCAGCGATGCTTCGACAGACGGATACCTTTTTTACAAGACACTGGATCTGAGCGGAAAAACATATACGCCCGGTACTGTCACTGTCAGCGGTGCAGACGTGACTCTGACGTTGAGCAGCGCTACGCTGACGTTTTCGGGCGGCAAGGCAGTGCTGCCGGTGGAAGGCGTCTGTTCCATAACGAAACTTTCTTCGGTAACGGTTTCTGTATCGGATGCGCTGCCATCGTTTACCATGTCGAAGACGCTGAACGAGCTGTCCAGCGGTACTATAAGTTCTGTTACCAATCCTTCCATGTTAATAACCGGTTCGTTTAAGAACGGACTGCCTTCGGGAAATACGGTTAAGGTTCTGTCGTCACTCACACTTGGTTCTTCTACTTCAGGTACGAAGACTTCTTCTTTCGACGGCGGTGTAGCGGAGTCGCAGTCATTTACGAATGCTGTTTCTACAGGGACGTTGAGTTCCGGTGACAATGTCGGTGCTACAACCGATATTCTTTTGCCCGGTCAGACTGTTTCAACCGATGCCGCTACGCTTACAAATATTGCTCTGGGGACTGATTATACGTTCAGCGCAAGCGTCAGCATGACGATGGACTGGTCTTCCGTGACGGTTAATGATCTGGGAAGCAAACTGAGTTCCGGCGGAACGGTAAGTACGTCGATCGATTTCGACAAGATATTCAGTGATTTTTCATCGACAATAGACCGCTCGAAGTTCTCCATAACCAGGATACCTGCATATCTGTATGTTGTCGTTCCTTCAGCCGTGAAAACAGCCCTGTCGGGTACTCCGACATTGAATCTGACGTACAGTGGGACGAACAGCTCCGGAGGAACGGTTTCCGGGCAGTCGTTGTTCAGCGGAACAGCGGCACTTCTTTCTTCCGGTGTCAATCTGGGAAGTACTTCGTCGGCATATACGGGAACGCTTACACCGGACAGCTGCAGTGCCTTTACAGACGTCTTTACCAGCGTGATAAACGGCGGGGCAAGTATAACGTCCATAACCTATGGAATTTCCAATTTAACCGGTTCGTCCACGACGATTTCGAAATCCGATTTAGGATCATCAAGTACCGTTTCGGTTAAAGCTGTTATTGAGCTTCCGCTTGATCTGACAATTGCTACCGGCGGCATGACGGTGGATGTTGCGGAAATGTCAAAGGTATACGATTCCGCTGATGAGGACCTCCTGCACCGCGGCAGCGATTATGACAGCAGCGATATTACGAAATATACGGATGCCATTGAATATTTCAGGTTGAACTACACGATGAACAACCCTCTGACCGTAGCGGGAGGCGCACTGACGCTTTCTGTAAAAGATTCCAATTCCGGGCTTGATATGGATCTGTCTACGTCCGGCACTTCTGTTGACCTGACGGGTGAACAGATTACCAATATCATGAAAAGCACGGTTTTTCATCCTTCCATGGTTCTTTCCATACCAGAGGGGAAAGTAACTGTTCCCCGTGACTGCAGCTTCGGTATGAATGCGAAAGTTCAGATCAAAACGAACGGTACTGTAAAGGTATGGGGAGACTGAGTATGAAGCGGACTTTTCTGTTTTTTGTTGTCATTGCGATAGCTGATGTATGTCTTCACGCAG
>DCFS01000303.1 GCA_002319875.1 Treponema sp. UBA1798
CCCGATCTGCTGTTTATTTCATCGGATCACGGAGACCACATACCGGAGCTGTCGCAGAAGATCATAAGCCGGCTGGATTTTTCTCATGTAACGGAAGGCAGGGAAGAACACCCTGTACGTATCGCAATCCTGGGAAAACCGAATACAGGCAAATCGACACTTTCAAATTATCTGACACACACGGAATCATCTATCGTAAGCGATTATGCAGGTACGACCCGTGATGTCGTTGAAGGTTCGTTCAGATACAATGATACCGATTTTCTGGTACTCGATACGGCAGGAATCAGACGGAAAGCTAAAGTGACGGACAACGTCGAATATTATTCGGTAAACCGGGCAATCAAAACGCTCGATGAATGCGATATTGTTTTTCTGATGATCGATGCGCAGGAC
This sequence comes from Treponema sp. UBA1798, assembly GCA_002319875.1. Classification (GTDB taxonomy): domain Bacteria; phylum Spirochaetota; class Spirochaetia; order Treponematales; family Treponemataceae; genus Treponema_D. The sequence continues at coordinate 397 of DCFS01000303.1, forward strand.
GGTCTTGCGGAACAGGATAAAAAAATCTGTTCGCTCGCATATGAGCAGGGACGCGGTATTATCTTCGTGCTGAATAAATGGGACACACAGGATAAGGATTCCAAAACATTTAAAAAGGCGGAAGAAAATATTCATATCATGTTCGGACAGATGAACTGGGCTCCCGTTATTCCCCTTTCTGCAAAAAACGGAGACGGCATAAAGCTGCTTATGGATACTGCGATTGAATTATACGGGCAACTGACACGGAAAATAGACACCGCGTCGCTGAATACTGCTCTCAAAGACTGGGTGTTCAAGTTCCCGCCTCCGGCAACAAAAACCATGCACTTCCACATACGTTATATGGTACAGACAAGCTCAAATCCGGTTGCATTTCTTATATTTGCGACCAGACCTGATTGCGTACCGGGCAGTTATATTACCTATCTCAAAAATAAAATCCGGGAGGATCTCGGGTTTGATAAAATTCCGGTTCTGCTTGAAATGAAGGCAAGCAGACAGAAATGGGAGAACAGGGAACAGGTCTGATGGCGTCGTATACGATAGGAGAAGTAGAGGAATTAACCGGTGTAAAGGCCCATATTCTGCGTTACTGGGAAGAAATTATTCCGGGGTTCGCGCCCAGAAAAGATCTGGGCGGCTGGCGTGTTTACAGCCAGCGCGATATCGATATCATTCTCCGGCTCAAATATCTTGTCTACGAAAAAAAATATACCATCGAGGGTGCCAGAGACCGTATAATTGAAGAAATGCAGACGGTAAGCAACAACGCTGAACTGTTACATGATATCCACGAGCTCCGCTTCCAGCTTACGGATTTGTATCTGACAGTCAGGAAGTACAGGATCAAAAAGAAGCAGGAAAATGAACAAAAATAATCAGAAATCAGATACATGGTACGGAAAATTTACGAATAAAAAAACAGAGCGGAAAGATATAAGCCGTCCGCAGAAAAAACACACCGGTTTACCAGGACGCTTACAAAGCATTCAGGGAAAACCGGTATATTTTAAACCGAAGCCTCATAAAATATCATGCAGCACACTTTACGGTCAGCAGCCTCTCTTTCCTGCACAGGCACTCGCTCCGGAGGCGCAGTATATACTCGATAATTTTGACAGTATCATACAGGGTGTAAAACCTTTAAGCAGCAAATATCTTTCGAAGCTTTCTCTGGAAATAAGAAGCCTGTCGCACGAACTTACGGACGAACGGTCGCAACGGCGTGTCGGATACATGAATGAAACCTCAGGGCTTACTGCATATATACGTTATTTTATGTGGTGGAACCTGGTACGGCTTACAAGGCTTTTTTCCGGCCCCGGAGTTGATGCCATGCTGCCTGCAGACAACGATATCTGTCTCGATATAGGAAGCGGGCCTCTTACGGTACCGATAGCGCTCTGGCTTGCAAAACCGGCATTCCGTACCAGAAAACTCGTCTGGTACTGCCTCGATATTTCTCAGGCAGCGCTTTCGGCCGGGGAGGAACTTTACCTTTCCATTGCTGCAAAAACAATTGCAGCAAATCCCGATATCTCTCCATGGAAAATAATACGCATAAAGGGAGAAACAGGAACGGAAATCCGCCAGAAAGCCGGATTTATAACCTGCGCCAATATGTTTAATGAATTATCCCAGCGCGCAGCGATGCCTCCGGATTACCTTGCAAAAAAATATACGGATTCACTCAATGCATATGCGGAAAAAAACCGCAGTACCGTACTTGTCGTAGAACCGGGGGTTCCCCATTCCGCAAGGCTTTTAAGCCTGATGCGGGATTCTTTCCTGCGCCGAGGTTACAGTGCACTGTCGCCATGCCCTCATTCAGGCACATGCCCTATGGACGGGAAAACCGGCGGCAAGTGGTGTAACTTCGCTTTCACAACAGAAGATGCTCCGCGTAAACTGCTGAAGCTGTCTGAAAGTGCTGATATTCCCAAAGAACGTGCAGTATTAAGCTTTATCGTAATGACAAATGGTCAGATTCCCGGGAAAAAACCGGATCAGATGGATGTGCGGATCGTTTCCGATCCGATAAAACTTCCGGAAAACAGGACAGGTTTTTATGCATGCTCGGAACTCGGACTGACGCTTGTGATCAGCAGCAGGGGAAAACAGCTTGTTTCCGGGGACCTGCTGACCTTAAACAGACCTGATAATCCCGCAGAACTTTCAAAAGACGCCAAAACGGGCGCTGTGGAGCTGTACCTATAAAACAGCGTTTTCAAAAACCGTCAGATTTCCGGAAACGCTCTATAGAGCTACGACCGTACGGCCGGCAACTTGCCGGATCTATTCTTCAAACAGTGATCCTATTTCCTTTGCATAAAGATCGTTCAACCGGTAGCGCATGATTTCCTGTTTTGCAGAAAGTTCTATACCGACTTCGAAATCCTTTTTCAGCAGTATGAATTTATTGATACGTTCAAACAGTTTAAAACCATTCTGAGCACTTACGGCATTGGCTATTTCGTTTCCGAACAGCTTGATTACATCTTCCGACTCCATAAATTCTTCAAACGTATCATACTGTATGCCATTTTCCTGAGCCCATTCCTTTACTTCCGTTACATCCGGCACGATCAAGGCCCCCAGGTAGCGCTGGTCCTGTCCGACAACAACCGACGCAGTAATAAAACGGGATTCGTTAAGCTTCATTTCAATCGGAAGCGGTTCAACGTTTTCGCCGCCGCGCAGGACAATGGTATCCTTCATGCGGCCTTTAAGGACGATCTCATCGTTTAGCGTCAGAATAGCTATATCACCCGTATCGAACCATCCGTCTGCTGTCATAACTTTTGCAGTAAGGTCATCGCGCTTATAGTAGCCTTTCATTACGGTCCCGCCTTTTACCTGCAGCACACCTTTTTTGCACCGACCCAGTATCATGCCGTTCTGGTCAACGACACGGACTTGAACTCCGCGGAGCGCGGAACCGACCGTACCGAATACCGGGGACGCAACGGGCCGCACTGAAACGACCGGCGCGGTTTCCGTAAGACCGTAGCCTTCGACAACATTGATACCGACAGCCCAGAAAAACTCATCAACTGCCGGAGGATATGCACCGCCGCCGGAAATCCCCGCCCTGAACTTTGAACCGAGTTTTTCGCGTATCTTTGAAAACAC
>DCFS01000008.1:0-2240 GCA_002319875.1 Treponema sp. UBA1798
GCATCCTTCTTAGTCTCAGCATCGACAGCGGTACCATTTACCTGACAAAACAGATGGTACGGACCGATATCAGCCTCTCTCGTATAATCTGCTGTTTTTTTCAATGCATTTCCGGCGACTGTCGAAAAGACGTCTTTGCCAGTCTGCCGTAACGAAAGAACGACAACAAACATATCCCTGTTTTTCTGTTGCCGTACCAGATTCTCCGTAAACGGTATAAGAGCGTTTTCCTGCAGCTGGTACTGTCTGCAGATGGCATCTGCAAGAAAATCAACCATATCCCGGGCCTGCTGCATATTTTTTGTACGAAGCAGCCGGATATTCGTAATGGTATTTTGAACCGTATCGTGCAGGAAAATTTTCGTCGTACTGTAAATCTGATCTCTGACCAGACCGGAATGAAGTTTTTCAGCTCTTTTTACGGACCATGACATAATACCGATACTTACAAGGCAAAGCAAAAACAGGGCGGAAAAGAATAAAAAAATATAATTACGTACCAGCCAATCTACAAAAGCTTTTTTCCTGTTTTTTCCCATGGTCCCCCATTGAAAATATTATGGCAGGCATAATCTAAACCGGTATCTCATAATAGCAGATATACCTCAGATTGTCAAAACTCTCCAATTACACCACTTCCATAATACGACAAGTTCACAAAACAACAATCGTGTCAATCTATACAAATGTTTCATAAAGGGGAAAAAAAATTTGATCATCATACTGTTTTTTATTGCAGAAAACACCTGCAAATATTATTATAAATCAAGTTTTTCATAATAACTGAAAAGAGGAGTATACAATGAAAAAAACGACAATGGCAGCCCTTGCCTTTCTGGCATCGGCTGCAGTATTTGCAGACGGTTTCAAATTGAGCGGATACCTCCGTGCGGGGTATTCTTCAACATTCGGCGATCACGCGACCCAGACTACACAGACATGGCTCGCCGGTGACTACTGGGGCGGAAAAACCCGTTCACGTATCAACATAAACTGGGACAATGCTGATGAAACTGCAGGGGCGTTCTTCCGCCTGCAGTATACAGGAGCTATTGAAGACATTACACTCTCCGATACAGCCATTAAATATGCCGACGCATATGCAAAAGTCCTCGACAAAAAGGCTGTCGTTGTTGCGGGAAAACTCTTCGACAACTTAATCACTTCCGACGGCTGGGAAGGATTTTCCGTCATCGACGGAAAATCAGGTTTCTTCGCAGGACTTACACCGGTTGAAGGTCTGACGGTAGGAGGCGGAGCCGTACTTGACTATAAAGGAAAAGAAAGCGTAACGACGGTGACAAAAGTTCCTGTTTACGATTCTACCGGCACGGCTACCAATTACTATACGGAAACGACAACCACATCCAGCGGTGACTCGTATACGGACAAAAACGCAGCAGTTGCAGGTTTCAAGTATGTAAACAATGCTGTTACGGTTGACGGCGGATATTCGGGAATCGGTGCTGCCTACGGCAATATCAACATTACCGCTGTAAAGAATCTGCTTGTAGCTCTTGAATATGCCTATGAATCAGATGACGCTGCGGACGATCACTCAGATGTGTGGTACGACTGCGAAAACACATTCTGCGAGCAGGTGGAATATACCGGTATCGACAAACTGACACTTGCCATGGAAAGCTATCAGTTCCTTAACAATCACAGCATTACCGACGACAGCAATACGACCATTACGATCACTCCGGCAATCTCCTATGCAATAAATAAAACCTTTGCCGTATCCGTCGAAGGTACCTACACAATGTATGACTATGACGGCAGCGACGACAATTTCGGTTTTGTCGTACCGGCTCTTAAAATTTCAGCAGACGACACGACAGCCGCCTATATCTGGGCACAGTTCTCAACCGACCAGGACGCGACAATTATAGCAACTGGTACTTCCGCAAGGAACTGCATGGGTGTCGGTGTAAAGAAGACACTCTAGGAAATTTTTGATCACGTTATTGAGACTTAATCAGCATTCTCCGAACTGCTGATGCAACATGGTTATAGAGGCCGTACCCGGCTGTTATGCAGGGTACGGCTTTTTTTTATATCCGGCAGGCTTCCGCCGCTTCAGCGATACCTTCACAGAAGGTCGGATGCGGGAATACCAGCGAAACAAGCTCCCTGACCGTACAACCACGGGCAACAGCCAGTTCCAGGGTGGCGATCATATCGGTAGCACGGGCACACATCAGCTGAGCGCCAAGGACGGCACCTGTCCCTGAATC
>DCFS01000008.1:2562-5895 GCA_002319875.1 Treponema sp. UBA1798
TTTACGGACATGATATATTTTCCTGACGATACGGAACGGCCGGCCTTTTCCGCCTCATCCGCCGTCATTCCTATACAGGCAATTTCAGGATCCGTATACACACACGAAGGAATCAGATTCGTGTTTTTAACGGGACTCTGCCCGAACATGCAGGCAACCGCATTAAGGCCTTCCGCAGTCGCCGCGTGAGCAAGCTGTATGCCTCCGGTAACGTCGCCTGAGGCATAGATTCCCGGAACGGCAGTTTCATACCGCGCATTCACAGGAATGCGGCCCTTCAGAAGTCCGAGTGCTGCAGCCATATCAGGGGTACACACCTGAGCGCCGCAGGCTCGCCGTCCGGTCGCAACGAGCAGCCCTTCCGACAGAACTTTTTTCTCCGCATTGTTCTCCGTATACGTACAGGCAAACAGACCGGCGGCCGTTTTTTCTACTCCGGTAACTTTTGCAGCTGCGTGGATACCGGCTCCCCTCTTCGTGAGTATCATTTTAAGGCTTTGCGCGATTTCCCTGTCCATATTCGGCAGAATATGGTCCAGCGCTTCAAGTATCGTTACGGGAATGCCCATATCCGTATAGAACGAAGCAAACTCCATTCCGATAACGCCGCCGCCGATAATCGTAAGACTTTTACATAGTTCCTGACGCTCAAGCAGCGTTGTACTGTTGTCTATTCCCGGAAGATCAAGTCCGGGAACAGGAATCCCGGCAGGTTCCGAACCTGCAGCAATCAGGATGTTATGGCTGTCAAGCGTTATTCCGGTATCGTCCGTACCGGTAATCCTGACTTTTCCAGCTGCGGTAATCAAAGCCGCTCCCTGATACAGCCGTACACCGGACTTTTTAAACTGCATCAGTATACCGGAAGAAAGCGTTTCTATTACCTGTCTGCGCCGCTGCTGCAGGGCAGATATATCGACAGCTGCAGAATCTACACAGAGCCCGGCCTGCGCAGACGATTTTACTTCCCGGTACAGCTGCGAAGTATGGAGCAGCGTTTTCATGGGAATACAACCGCTCCACAGGCACGTTCCTCCGACGGTTCCTTTTTCAATAACGGCAACGGATTTTCCCAGCCGCGCTGCGGCAAGTGCCGCCGGATAACCGCCAGGTCCCGCGCCTATAACGACAAGATCATAACAATCGTTCATACTGCTTTCTCCGATTAAAATATTTTCATTGCATCCGTAACAGCATCTGAAAAACCGGGCCGGCTTTTGCAGAATACATCACACCAGGTTTACGTTTACAGCATTCCTGCCAGAAGAACGGATATATCCGCGGCTTCCTGGCAGCGCAGTTCCGTATCAGGATTTAAAGCCGCAATCTTCTGCTGTACCGCATCTTCGCTGAAACGAATACCGGGCAGAGCCTCCTGTACGGCCTGTATGAAATCCGTATCAAGGGCATCAGACCACAGCGCCGCATCCCTGATGCAGCCGCCTTCAATACGGAGCTGTATCAGAATTTCACCCCAGTCGAACCGCCCGGACTGTTCACAGGTAAAGCTGATGTTCCGCCCGTATTTCCAGTTCCAGGACGAGAATTTTTTTTCATATGCTGCAAGAGCAGCAACATCAAGTCTTTCTTCAGGAAACGTCATAACAGGGAGCGCATACACTTCTGAAAAGGCTTCCAGCAGTTTCTCCTTCATACCGGAAACGCTGATATCCGGCATCAGTTCGCACAGATTCACGACGCGGCTTTTTACAGACGACACGCTTTTGCTTTCCAGTTTCCGCTGAGAAACCGTCAGATATTTTTCCAGTTCAGCTTTATCGCTGCGCAACAACAGTGTACCGTGATGATAACACGACCTGCTGCCCTGATAGTATGCATTGCCTGAAAATTTTCTTCCACCTGCGGTTAAATCATTGCGTCCGGAACATTCAGCTGCAATACCTGATTTCTGTACCGCACGGAGAATAACGGACGTTTGTCTGACGACATCATAGTTATGTCTGGAAACGAGAAACGTAAAATTGAGATTTCCGCTGTCATGGAACACGGCACCGCCACCTGAAAGACGGCGGGCAAGATATCCGCCGTCTGCTTCAAGCTGTCTGCACCTGCATTCAGTCCACGCATTCTGATTTCTGCCGATAACGACAGTCTTCCGGTTCTGCCACAGATAGAGGATGCACTCCTCCTCCCCGACAGCGTCCAGAAGATACGTTTCAAGCGACTGATTCGCATACGGCACTGTTCCCGGAGCCTCGATATGGTACAGTGTCCGGATCATCAGACAGTACCGTCAGACAGACCGAAACTATAGCGCAGAAGCGGATGGCGGGCTGCAAGAACCTCGTCAAGTCGTTTTATGTCCGTCGTATGCGGAGCACTTCGCACGAAATCCGGATCATGTTCCAGCTTGTCGTGTATTTCAAGCAGTGCACTGATCAGCACGTCAAGACTTTCCTTCGATTCCGTTTCCGTCGGTTCAACCATCAGCGCTTCGTGTACGATAAGCGGAAAATACATGGTCGGCGGATGGATGCCGTAATCAAGCAGGGATTTCGCTACATCAAGCGCTGACACATTATACTTTTCTTTTTCTTCCTGCAGCGTCATAACAAATTCATGCATACAGGTTTCGTCATACGCCATGTGGTACGCTTTCGAAAGTTTTACCCGTACGTAATTTGCGTTCAGAACTGCGTTCCGGCCGGCTTCAGCCATTCCGTTGCCGCCGAGCGTCAGCATATAGGAGAGGGCACGTACGACGACGAGGAAATTGCCAGCAAACGACCGGACACGCCCGATGGAATGCTCATACGGTTTCGTATGATAGACGCCGCTGTCTTCCGTAATTTCGCTTCCGGGCAGAAACTGTTTCAGGAACTGCCGGCATCCGACAGGACCGCTACCCGGACCGCCGCCGCCATGCGGAGTCGAAAACGTTTTATGCAGATTGATATGTACCGCATCGAACCCCATATCACCCGGACGAGCAATACCCAGAACGGGATTCAGATTTGCCCCATCGTAATAACACAGTCCCCCGGCATTGTGGACTATTTCGGTAATCTTTCTGATATTTTTATCAAACAGTCCGACTGTATTGGGATTAGTCAGCATAAGCCCCGCAGTATCATCTCCTGCTGCTGCTTTCAGTTTTTCTATATCGACACAACCGTCCGCAGACGAAGGAATATTCACAACTTCGAATCCGGCCATTGTCGCACTCGCCGGATTCGTCCCGTGAGCAGAATCGGGTACGATTATCTTCGTACGTTTTGCGTCTCCGCGGCTTTCATGATATGAGCGGATCAGCAGCAGGCCGGTAAACTCTCCGTGAGCCCCGGCGGCAGGTTCGAACGTCATACCGTCCAT
>DCFS01000234.1:0-547 GCA_002319875.1 Treponema sp. UBA1798
ATAAAACACATAATACGTTCGGGCTGCAGCTGCCGATTGAACAGATGAAAAAAGACAACATTATTGCTGCGTTACAGAACGATCTCACGGAAAAAGAAATGCTGGCCGGGAAAGAAAATCTGAATATGTTTATCCGCTACCAGTATATCGTTGCAATAGACAGAAAATGGCTGGATCAGCTCGAAGAACTGGAAGCACTCCGCGAAGGGGTTTCCCTGCGCTCCTACGGATCAAAAAATCCGCTTACCGAATATAAAATAGACGGTTTCAATATGTTCGATGAAATGATGGATTCCATCAGGACGGAAATAGTATCACGTGTATTTAAAGTCCGTGTACAGGTAAATCCTTCATCGTCCAGGGCAGAACCACATGTACACCCCTCCGAGATGCAGGCACAACATCAGGAAGCAGCTTCAACGTTCAACGGGACACAGGCACAACATCAGGCTTCCAGTGGGGCAATGCAGCATTCATCAACGGGACAGTCAATAACGGTCAGACGGCTTACTCCAAAAGTAGGACGCAACGATCCCTGCCCCTGCGG
>DCFS01000234.1:802-9300 GCA_002319875.1 Treponema sp. UBA1798
CCCTGCCCCTGCGGCAGCGGAAAGAAATACAAAAACTGCTGTGGAAGGAATGCATAAGGCAACCTCTAAAAACTCGCTTTCAGTGACTTTTTAGAGATGCCGTCGAGTTTTAAATCGCTGTAATATCATATCGAGACTTAAAACATCGCACTTTCAGGTTACCTCTAAAAACTTCAGTTTTTAGAGGTAACCATAGCATAATCAGGGCCAGAACTGAATAGTGATCTGCACGCTAAAGTGTGCAGATCACGGGAAGCGGTTACAGTTTTCCAATCCTGTTAACAGGCCAGAATCTGAACGCAGTTGTTCCAAGAATAAGTTTACGGTTTACATATTGCGGAGACATGTTTGAATAGTACGTTATTGAATATGTATCGAGCGGAGTCAGCTTTACCAGCGTGTCATTATAGGAATGCCGTAAATCAAGCGAATTGAAACGGTTATCACCCATCATAAAATAACAGTGGGCGGGAATATACTGTGCGTTTCCCTGGGCGTCATTAGCCGGAAATACCGGCATATTTCTCCGGTCGAGCAGTAATACATAATTATTCAGGATTTCTGCCTGGTTCATATATTCCATCCGGTCTGCATCAGAATCAAAATTTGAAGACGCCATTCCTGACATAAGAAGTTGTGCATTACGTACAATAAGACGGCCCAGCGTCAGCTTTATCATGAGGTTTAATTTAAAATTTGCATCAGTGTAAAGATCGCCGCCTGCAAGTCTGCTGCCCGTAATCTCATTCTGTGTATCCGAATATGCATTCGTTTTTCCTATCCAGTCAGTCATAAAAAGTGAAAACCAGTCTGCACCGCCTGCAGCAGTAAGAAGTTTACGGGTAACCGCTTCATTTTCCCTGAAAAGATTATATTCAAACAGATCCGTCTTTGAAAAAAAACCGGACATATCCGCGCCGCTGTGAAGCTGCTGACCTGATATTTTTATGAAACTGCCGGCAAGTTCCGAACATTCCGTTTTTACCGCATCTATATCAAGTCCGCGGCGCTGCTGTTCGCAATCTACCATCATCTTATACTGATCCTGGGAAAGGGGGAACAGCCTTATTTTCTTTTTTATATCCGGAGTAAGCTCATTTAAGTTCCATGCGACCCAGTTTGTTTCCGACGTAACAGGTTTAAACTGCATGGAATCTTCTGTCCGGACATATAATATACCATCCTGTAAAAGCAGCTGTTCGCCAGGGACACCCGCCACACGTTTGACAAGCGGATCAGCTTTCGGAGTACCATCAGTATCCGTATTAAGGTTTACCGCTGTAAAAGAAAGCATATACACAAGTTGAGATACAAATGTTTTTACCTCTGACTGACGATCCATTTTATAATGGGGATTGCGGAAAACCACGATATCGCCGCGATGGTAAGTTTTCATTTCAGGAAATCCTACATCAGACAGCGGGAATTTCGGTCCGCTGGCAGTCTTAAAAACAATGACACGGTCTTTTATAAGGAATTCCGGCACCATCGATTCCGATGGAATCTGATAAAGCTGTACAACGAAAATCTGAATAAGCAGTACCATACAGACAGCCTGTACCAGTGCGTCAATCCAGTCGACAGCTTCCCTTATAATATATATGCCTCTTCCCGATACGGAGGCACTCCGGGACGCATTTCGTTGTTTCTTCCATTCAGCGCAACAGGTATATACACGTTTTTCACTGATAAAATAGAGAATGATAAATGACAGCACGGTAATGGCAACCCATGACATTACCGATAAAACGTCATACAGATATGATGTTCCATTTACCCCCGAGCGCCGCAGTATAAACGCTGCCAGGAAAACAAATGGCTCATACTGGAAAAGTTTCCTGATTGCACCGATATTTTTTATATTATTCCGCTTCAGCAGCGAAATACAACTCAGATAAAACAGTATACAGGTAAAACCGAAAGCCAGCGGAAACGCTGATACGGAAATATCCGCATAAAATGAAATATTCAATCCGGAAAAAATAACGGCAAAGACAAGTGCCGTATATAGCAGAATCATCATTTTCTTCATTTTATCAGTATAGCAAAAAGTATTAAAAGAGACTATATTTATATATATATAAAAACGTATACAAGGGCTATTCTATGTCGAAAAAGAAACTGTTAAATACCGAATCAGCACTTGAAATGGTAGATGGCGATACAGAGCTGTATAAAATTCTTCTTACCGCTTTCGTCGGTGACATTCCGTTCAATCAGCAGCAGCTGACGGATCTGATCGGAAAGGATAATAAAGAGGCAGCTGCAAAATATATCCACAGGTTTAAAGGGGCAGCTGCACAGCTCGGTGCTGAAAAACTCGCTGATGACGGACAGGAACTTGAAAACATACTGCGCGGGAGAAAAAATGGCGATATTCCTGCCGCAATAGACGATTTTTCAGGAGATTATGATCTGACTCTTCAGATTATAAAACAGGTACTCCGGACACTCTGACAGGTTCTGTGCCATAGACCGTATGAAAATTGTTTTCCAGCTGATTATAAAACAAGCGGGATTCCCCGCCGTCAGCGGATGGCAGAACAGAAGTATTCCTTATTTCAAAAGCAGCTGTATATATACGCCTGATGTCTGCGGGAACCGTATACGCTTCCCCTTTCAATGTCTGAAAGGGAGCATCCGTTTCAAGAAGAAGGCAATCCGCCGGTAAATCCTTTATACAGGCAGCAGCTCTTTTACTTCCGTTGAGCAGCGGTTTACCGAAACTGAAATAGGCGTGGATATTCCGTTTCAGGAAAGCCATCGCCTCTTGAGGTCCTCCGGAAAAAGAATGAAAAACGACAGCCGGAAGCATTTTCAATTTCCGGCTGTCCCTGAATAACCTGTCAAGCGCCTTACGGCAGTGAATTACAAGCGGTCTTTTATATAAAGCAGCAAGCTCGATTTCCATAGCCCAGACAGTTTCCTGATCCTGAATAGTTGTTTTGTATTCTTCTGTAAAAAGGTCAAAACCGGCTTCCCCGACAGCATCCAGCTCATTCCGGCTCAAAAGATGTTCAAGAAAATCAATATACTTCACAACAGGCTGCTGTGGGTGTATGCCGAACGATGAATAGATAAGATTGTTACCCTGCAGCTGTTTCTGCTGTAGCCGGTATTCATCAATATCATGTGCACACGTACAGGCACTGTACCCGGTTAAAATCATCCTGCCGGCAGGGATCACTGCATTACACTGAACTATATGAAAATGTGCATCACAAAACATGTAACAATCCATAAAAAATGAAAATAAATATCTAATCTGTTCCTGCGACATACCGAAAATAATACTGTAAGGCAATTACAAAATAACTGCTCTACGCAATTTTGTAAAGTATAATGGAGGAAACAATGGGTACTTATACGCTGAAAAGCATTGGTAAATCCACAGATTATATGACGGTCGAACGGGAACTGGAAGACGGTTACGTTGTACGCATCGTCCGGGACAGGGACGGCTATAACGAAGTGACAACCGATTTCATCAGCAAAACACTTTTTGACAGCTGCATACGAACCGGATACATCACAAAAGTAGAGCAACCACAGAAAATGGCTGTTAACGCCTGATATAACTGTTTATAAGATTCAAAGCGGCAGCAATTCTGATATCCGTATCAGGAACAGATGGAAGCCAGTGAATAAGGACTCCCTTCTTTTCCATTCCGCGGAACCATGTTTCCTGCCGTTTTGAAAATTGCCCGATTGCCAGATTCAGCTCATCGAAAAGCTGCTGCTCCGATTCAATTTTTCCCTGTAAAAACTCAGCAACATATTTATATTCCAGCCCCAGCCGTTCCAGCCGCTCCCATGAGGCTCCATCTCCATGAAGCTGCCGGACTTCCTGTATCATCCCCTCTTCCAGCCGTTTCTTCAGTCTTCCGGCAATATTACGACGCAGCACATCGCGGGGAAGAGATGTACCTATAATGAAAGGAGTTATTTGAGGCCTGTTTTTATTCAGGCTGAAACCGGCAGTGTTTTCTCCGGAGTTCATAAACGTCTCTATTTCAATAAAACGTATTGTCCTCTCCCTGTCCCTAAGACTGGCCCTGGTATGCAGATCAGGGCGCAAAGCAAGCAGGATCGAATCAAGTTCCTCAAGCGTTTTACCGGCAAGCTGTTGCCGCAAAGCAGTATTTTCAGTAACCGGCATAAGATCATAACCGCGGACAACCGCATCAAGATACAATCCCGTTCCACCTACGATAACCGGAAAGATTCCTCTGTCCTGCAGTCCGGCAAAAACACGGTTAAAATCCTGCTGATAATCAAAAACACTGTATTCCTGAGTCAGATCGGCAACATCAATTAAATGGAAGGGAACCGTAATACCGTTTATCGTATAATCACCAATATCTTTTCCGGAACCTATATCAAGGCCTTTATAAACCTGGCGTGAATCCGCAGATATAACTTCACCCTGCATTTCCAGAGCAAGCTTAACACCCAGCGCCGTTTTACCTACAGCAGTTGGTCCAAGTACGACGATACAGTTATAAGCATTACCGGTAACAGCTGCCATATTCACAGGCTATAAAATACGGGCGACAGCACATTTCAGATATTCAGATTTCGGATATCCCAGCAGGACCGGATGGTCCGGGCCTGCGCCGCGCTTTTCCAGTATCTGAACACGCCTGTGGCTGTCCATTGCAGCATGAGTAAGCATGCTGTAGAACATATTTGAATCGAAGAAATACGAACATGAACAGGTAACAAGGAAGCCGCCATCGTTCAGGAGTCGCATTGCACGCAAATTAATTTCCTTATAACCACCATACGCTTTTTTTATCATAGCAGCGCTTTTGGTAAAGGCCGGAGGATCAAGAATGATTACATCAAATTTTTCTCCGGCAGCTTCATATCTTTTCAGCAGCTCAAACACATCGGCACATTCTGACTTCATCACAGTTCCGGCTGCATTTTCTTTTATATTACGGTTGACCATTTCTACTGCTTCAGGCGAAATATCAACAGAAATCACTTCCCTCGCACCGCCTTTAACCGCATTAAGACCGAAAGCTCCCGTATGGGTAAACGCATCAAGCACCCGTTTTCCATGGCATAAAGAAGAAACAACGCGCCTGTTATCTTTCTGATCAAGAAAATATCCCGTTTTCTGGCCTTCAGCTATATCAACATTCAGTTTTATACCATTTTCCTCAATCATAATAACCGGTTCCCGGGGAGTTCCTATCCACCCGGATTTTTCTTCAAGTCCCTCTTTTTCACGTACTCCGGCATCGCTGCGTTCATAGATGCCATATGGCTTACATGTCTTTTCTATGGCAGCAAGAATTTCAGTACGGAATATATCACAGGAAAGAGATAAAAATTGTACAACGATATAAACATGACCGGCAGTATCACAATAACGTTCGGCAATAAGTCCGGGAATAAAATCAGCCTCACCAAAAACAAGCCGGTACGAATCGCTGTCATTGTAATGTAACCGGCGGATATTAACTGCGTCTCTGATCTTTTTTTCCCAGAAAACCGTTGTATCCGGATAAATTTGATCCGCATGTTCCCGGCCGATTAAACGAACCGTAATTTTTGAAGTACGGTTTATAATACCAGTCCCAAGGAAACCTCCGGCTTTTGTAAAAACTTCAACACCGCTGCCGTCCTTTACCCCGCAGTCTGCAAGAGAAACCGTTTTCCATCCGCTGCCGTCTTCTGACAAATATTTTACGGAAGTTATTTCATTATCAAATACCCAGGGGAACCCCTGCTTTACTTCATTTTCTTCACCGGATTTCAGGAAAACTCGTGCAAAATCATTCATATATGTCAGTATAAACAAAAACCGGATCCTGCACAACGGCTGCAATGCAGGCTCAAGCGTATACTGCTCCTGAATACATTCCCTGAAAAGATTACGTTAACCTGATTTTATCAGTACAGTTTTATTCCTTTACACACATAACTTTACGCGTTTCATCGATACCGGAACCTGTAACACGGACAAAATACAGACCGCGGGCAACCTTGTCACCGGCATTGTTTCTTCCGTTCCAGCGGTAATAATGAGTTCCTTTTGAAGCTCTTCCGTGCTGCAGATAGGTAACGATATTGCCGTCAAGCGTCATAACCATAACACTCAGACTTCCTGCAGAAGGCATATCGACCTGCACAACCACTTTTTCACCGGCATTCACATTGATAACGTTATTGAGAATAGTAACTCCGCCGCGCTGAAGTGTTACGCTTTTGAGTTTGAATGACCACAAATCAAGGCTGGTTATATCGCTCGAATTTTTAAGGCGAAGCGCATACAACGGATAATCAGTTCCCGTAAATGTACCGCTGTTATATTTGGGACTGTGTTTTACGGTAATGGCGTTCCCGGAAGAATCACGCAGCCCGAACAGGAAACTGATCTGGTCGCCGGATTTCCATCCGTCGTACTTGCTGTCAGTTGTTACAGGCAGTGTAAAAGTTTCCACCGATGATTTTCCGGAAGAGGAAATAATACCCCCTGCAAAGGTAATATATCCCGTATTATTTGCAGGAGCCAGACTCGTAAAAACAGCCGCTGTTTCATCCGGCAGCCACACCCGCCAGGAAGCACCGGAATTATCATTATATTCTGTGGACACAGCGTCAGAATCAGGAGAATTGTCAAGATACACATACGTTCCCTCAGACACACCGTCACTGCTGTCAGAAGTACCATCATAAAGCTTTGCACTTATAAAAATATCATGATCGGCAAGCAGCGATCCGTAGTTCTGCTGGTCCGCATCCCAGTCGTGTACGGCCCAGCTGCCGTCCGAATAAAGCCCTTCGGTTATATCGCTGCCTTCATCAGTTTTCCGGTTATCGTACGCATACTGCGGCTGTATGGCATTAACAGCGAAGTCACTGAAAGCATGGGAACTGTCAGGGTTCATATAATTGCCGATATAATCCTGTATATAAGTTACAGATGCAGGGATACCGGAAAGAGGATCATACGAAGTCGATAAATCACTGCGCACTTTCAGATACATTCCACCGGTCACATCGGACAGGACTGCATTCCTTTTTAACGTCATAATCAGCCCGGTCGAGTCATCCTTACTGAATACAATAGTTGCTGGTTCCGAAGTATCTATTTCCGGCGGCGTTCCGGTCCCGGAAGTAACGACCTCCAGTGCTTTCGGAATATATGAAAGCGCATCATATTCCGTATAAGACGTAGCAGACGTATACAGTTTTATCGAATCGGTATTTATTTTCTTCGAAAACACAACGTAGATCTGATTCTGCCCGAGCGGAGTTACCGTCATATTGAATTCCGGCGGTGTGCGGTCAACAGTTTCTATCGTCGTACTGCCGTTTATCCTGTTTCCGGCGAGATCGGTAATATAACATTTTGAAGCATCAAACGACACGGTAAATGTGGTCTGTATCGGCAATGCCGTTTCCGAAAGATAAACGGCATAATACAATCCGTCTTCGCTTCCCGTCGCATTCGATGTTCCTGTCGCTGCGAGGAACAGGAAACTCTGCGCCCCGCCAGTTATGTCAACAGAGCTGAAAGTATGCGATACCGTCGTATCAGCGGAACTCGTATAGGTAAATGCAGAAGAAGCGTCATACAGTGAACAATAACGGATTCCTCCCGACGTTGCTCCTGAAGATGTAAACGGGCGTGAACCGCCGATCGTATCCGCTGCAGCACTGTCAATATCGGAAACACTGTTACTCGAACTCCAGCCTGCCTTCGAAAACCATGTATAGTCATCTTCAGCCGTATCATATGCCGGGGTATTATCGAACATATGGAATTCGACACGGTCAAGTTTCGCATTGCCCGAAGTCGTCGTACCGAGTGCTTCGTAATTCGCCGGACCGCTCATACTGCTCCATTCCGAACCGCTGATACGGTAAGGCGCAAAACACGGAGGGGATGTATCCCACGCACCGTACAGGCTGCCATCAGCTGTCGTCGTACTGATAGTCAGGGTCGGAAGCGCATGGTTAGACGTACCGGTGGCATCAAGGCTGATACCGGCTGCATCCGTAATTGATGTATTAACTACAGGCGAAGCGGTCCCTGACGGCACCGTTGCCGACGTGATATACCCTGGCCAGTTATAGTACGACTGTGAACCGACTGTTATGGGATTGGATTCATCAACATAACCGGCAACCGCTATGCGCAGTCTGTCTGCCTGTTCCGCTGCGTCTGATACATCTGTTGTCAGCGAAAAGTCACGGTACATCGCATGTACCGTTGTACTGGCACTTCCTGCTGTTCCTGCTGTGACCGTTCCCGGCATCGAGGCAAGGCCGGCGACCGTTATCGTCGTTCCACCCGTAGTTATAGCACCGAGCGTAGCCGTAGCCCTGATATTGGTATCGCCGGCGGCAACCGTAGTCGTACCGTCTGAAACGGTTACCGCTTCAGAATATTTCAGTTCTATGAAATTATGTGCGTCGTAATACTGCTGGGCAGGGCTTGTGCCCGACGGAGAAATATGGACCTCCTGCCCTATCTGCAC
>DCFS01000294.1:0-7192 GCA_002319875.1 Treponema sp. UBA1798
GAAAGCTGAAGTACATAATAAAAATACCGCTGACAGGCATCATAAGGTACATCAAACCAGACGGCCACTGGGTTGCCGGAAGCGTCGATGTCATGGTTATCGCAACGAGCCTGCAACCATAAATAAGAAGAATCGCTCCGAACCAGAAAGTAACGATATCATTTATTTTCAGGAGAATTTTCTGTATTATTTCCGGCATCAGCCGGGCGAACATTTCTATAGCAATATGAAGATGTTTTTCTACGCCGATGGCCATTGCAATAAAAGCCATCCATACCATAAGAAACAGTGCCACTTCTTCAGACCAGCGGATACTGGTACCGAGGAATTTCCGGCTGATCACCTGTGCACTGACAATAAGAATGATTATCAGAAGAACGATTTTTGCATATTCAAGAAGAAGTCTGTAGACTGCATCGACTACGAACGTGAAGCAGCTGAGAATCTTTTGCGGAAGATTCATATCTTCTGTATAAATACGATTAGACATATAGTCTCCTCATTTTTAAGCTAAGTAAACTGTCGGGGAAGAAAATGACAGCTTTGATTTTTCTCAAAGCTGTCATGCGGAAAAATTGTGCAGGCCAGGAGGATAAATACCTGCACAACGGTATTGCTATTTGGTAGCCTGTATTTTGGCTATAATGTCTTCATATCCTGCACCGTATTTTTTGTACAGTGGTGTCATTGCAGCTTGGAACTTTGCTTTTTCGCCGGGATCCAGTTGCGTAATCACACAACCTGCAGCTTTGACTTTGTTTTCAGATGCCAGTTCCCGGTCAGCCCAGAGTTTGCGTTCGATTTTTGCGGATTCAACGGCTGCGTCTTTGATGATTTTCTGATCATCAGCAGAGAACTTTTTCCATGTAATAGCAGAGCAGATCTGCATTTCCGGAACACGGTTATGTTCATCAAGTACAAAGTTTTTTGCAACTTCATAATGGGACGTTGATTCATATGACGGCCAGTTGTTTTCTGCACCGTCGACAACGCCCGTCTGGAGGGCAGAATAGACTTCACCGTATGCCATAGGAGTCGGGTTAGCACCGAGAGCCTGTACCATATCCATCATCTGCTGTGACTCCTGTACACGGATTTTCAAACCTTTAAGATCCGCAAGTGTTTTGATCGGACGTTTTGAGTTGTAGAAGTTACGTGCACCTGCATCGAACCATGAAAGTCCGATAAGGCCGCTGGGTCCGACAGATTTCAGAAAGTCATCACCGATCGAACCGTCGAGAACTTTCCACATATGATCAGCATCCCTGTACAGATAGGGAAGCTGGAGGACGTTCAGTGACTTGCTGAATTCGGCAAGCGGTGAAAGTGAAACACGGGCAAAATCAATAGCACCGAACTGCATCTGCTCAAGAACAGATTTCTCGTCGCCGAGCTGTGCACCATAGTATACTTCGATCTTTATACGGCCGTTTGTTTTTGCTTCGACCAGTTTTGCAAATTCATATGCAGCCTTGGTTGTCGGATAATCCTGAACCTGGTTTTCGGCATAGCGGAGCACCATTGCCGGTTTTGAAGCGGATGCTGCCGGCGCTGCAGCTGTAGACGAAGCGCCTTTGGCATCTTTCGATCCGTTTGCCATTGCAAGACTTACGGCCAGAAGCGCACATACTCCTGATAACAATTTTTTCATACTCTTGAACTCCTTGAACAGGGAAACCCCTGTATTGATACTCTATTTTAGGAGTACTTTTCTGAAGCTGTAAAGCGGGAAAATTTTTAAAAATGCCTGTTTTTTTTTGTTTTTTTCCGTTTTACCGGATTTCTCCGGTATAATCAGCGGGAGATACTCCATAATATTTCCGGAATACGCGTGAAAAATAATTTGTATCGCTGAAACCGGATGCTGCTGCCGTGTCTCTGACTGATTTTCCTGCAGCTATCTGGTCTGCAGCATTTTTCATGCGGATGTCAGTCAGGTACTCTATGAAAGTCTTTTTACAATACTTATGGAAGAGCTGGGTGAAATAAACCGGATGCATATCGAATTTTCGTGAAATACTTTCCGTTGATATCTGTTCCATGTAGTGTTTCCCGATGTATTCCGTAGCGAGAACGAAAATACGCTGGTATTTGTCCTGCCGGTCTTCCCGGACCGCATCGCAGGCTTTCCTGATGAATTCCGCCAGGACTGTTTCCAGTTCAGCGGGATTCTCTGAAGATGGTTTTTCCTGATACAGAAATGGTACTGATTTACAGACGCCGTAACAGAAAACAAGAAGAAATTCATACAATTGGTGCCCTGCATTTTCCGTATGCCCGTAAAGCGAATAGATACTGTCCAGCAGTTCCTGTTCTGTCCCGACCGCCTGTTCCAGGTTTCCGTCCAGAACAGCATTCTGGAGCTTTGTCATGACCTGCTGCAGTTCGATATTGTCATAAATATCAGCCTTTCCGATATCTTTACCTTTCGCAGTGGGATTGTTCAGCTTTAAGAAACAGGTATCCAGCAAGTGTTTTATTTTATCCTTGTCGACCGGCTTTACCAGGTAATCGGAAGCTCCCACCCTGATTGCTTTCTGCGCAAAGTCGAAGCGGCCCCATGCGGTAAGAAAAACAATAATACTTTCAGGGAGAAAGGAACGGATATTTTCAGCGGATTCCAGCCCGTTCATTCCCGGCATTTGTATGTCGAGTATGATTATCTGGGGGCGGTATAACCGGGCTAAATTTACCGCTTCCCGTCCGTTTTTAGCCTTAAGGCAGGTAACCTTATAGCCGGTCTGGGAAATCAGCAGTTCAAGTGCATCACATTCAAGCGCTTCGTCGTCGGCTACAAGTAATTGTATCGTATTCATCGGATGCTCCTGTGAAAGGTCAAACCGGACTCGCAGCATAACTGCCTTCTGCAACTGTCCGGGATGTATCGGTGTTTTCAGAAGGAAGCTGTATGAAAACCCGGGTACCGCCGTTTTTATGTATACGTTCAATATGTACCGATGCCTTACCTGCGTAATACATTGTAAGCCTGTTTACGACATTTGCAATACCGATATGCTGTTGTATGTTGCCGACAGGTTCCCCTGTTTTTGACATGGTAAAATTTTCAGGAATACCGGCGCCATTATCTTCAATAATTATTGACAGAATATGGTCGCTGGTTTTTTTTACGGTTACGGAAACAATACCACCATTTTCCACCGGCTCAATACCGTGGATAACGGCATTTTCTACAAAAGGCTGGATGACGAAAGGCGGAATGATAAAATCGCCGGATTCATTATCACAGCATATAGTATACGAAAGCCGTTCGCCGAAACGAGCCTTCTGTATGTCGAGATACTGCCGGACAAATTCAAGTTCTGCTGAAAGGATCGTTTCATCTTTAAATTCCAGCCGGTAACGGAATACGGATGACAGGCTGTTTATGAGTCTGACGGTATTATCGGCATGTTCAAAAAGGGCCGTATGCGAAATGATATTCAGTGTATTGAACAGGAAATGCGGATTTATCTGCGCCTGGAGGGAAAGATACCGCGCTCTTTCCAGTTCCCGCGTTATTTTTTCATGCTCGAGCGCCTGTGTATGGAGTTCTTTTTCGAGTTCAATCCGCTCATCAAGGCTGTGCTTCATATGATTTATTTTATCCTTCAGAGTGATGAATTCCCTCGGACCTGTAAGCCGCAGGTCCTCAGCTGAGAAATTGCCCTGGGTGATCGTATCTGCCGCTTTTACCATCTGTTTTACATGGCCTGCAAGATATTTCGTAATAATAATGGCGCATATGCTGCTGCATATAACAATGAAAAAAAGCAGGGCAACCGATATGATTTTGAGATTTTTTATTTTCACCATATTGCCGAGGGAAGCGTTTACATCGCTCGTAACAGCTGCGGAAAGATACATATTGTTTGTATAGTTGAGAAGATAGTCATATATTTTCAGAATACGGTAATACAGGGTATAGTTTTCCGACTTGAGTTCTTCCGGTTTGTTTTCAAATCCTGTAAAGAGGACATCAATATATTCGAGGCCGTTTATGATGCTTCTGTTCAGAAAATACTTTTGTGGATTTTCGTCGTAATCTGATTTTAAGGAACGGACTGTCAGCAGTGCCCGGTAGCGGAAAAACGAAACGTCTTCGGCGCTCTTAGGAAGCAGTTCTTTTTCTCCATTTTCCATCCTTGAAAAAAAGAGTGCAAAGGCTTCTTTCCCGCTGCGGAGTTCCCCTGCAAGCTCGTCGAGGGTAATATACTGCTGGATACGCGTTTCCATGTCGTCTATAACTGCATAGAGCTGCGTAAACAGTACAAGTGTAACAGCCAGAACAACAGCCAGCATACAGAGACTGAAGGTAAGCAGAATGGTTCTGAAACCGGGGATATGGTGAGGTTTTACTGTTTTCATAGACGTTAGTATAAACAAAAACGGGCTGCCCTTATACAGGGAAGCCCGTTTTTGTACTGCACTGAATACTAATTACGGCGGTTACCGAACAACCGGAGCAGTGCAAGGAACATATTGATGAAGTCCAGATATAATTCGAGGGCACCGATAATTGCTATTTTCTTAAACATTTCACTGCCGTCTGCATGTTCCGAAGCAGCGAGCATTTTCTGCGAATCATAGGCTGTAAGTCCTGCGAAGACGACTACCGTAATGATGGAAATAAGCCAGTCAAGTCCGCTTGATTTCAGGAACATATTGATCAGAGATGCAATGATTATTCCGAAAACAGCCATCATCATATACCGGCCGGCGGAGCGGAGATCCGTTCTGGTTTTAAGACCGTACAGACTCATAACGCCGAACATGCCTGCGCAGGAAATAAATACGGAACCAATCGATGCACCTGTATATACAAAGAAAATACTGGAAAGCGTTATGCCGTTCAGAACGGAATATCCGACAAATCCTGCTATGGCAGCACCTGTGCTTATCTTTCCGATGGAAGCCGAAAGCCACCATACGAGGGCAATTTCTCCGATAGCAAGAATAAAGAAATTATAACGGCCTCCGAATACTATCCGGAGCATCGCTTCATTGCTTGCCGTAAAAAGTGCAGCAGCTGCGCTGATAACCAGTGCCAGTGCCATCCAACCGTAAACACCGCTGAGAAATTTCCGCTTTGCGTTTTCATTTATACGTTCAAGAGATAATGCATTCATTTCATCCATAACTACACCTCTAACCTAGTAATAATAGTACAGCCTTGACCGGTAAA
Organism: Treponema sp. UBA1798; assembly: GCA_002319875.1. GTDB lineage: Bacteria > Spirochaetota > Spirochaetia > Treponematales > Treponemataceae > Treponema_D. The sequence continues at coordinate 5,183 of DCFS01000294.1, forward strand.
ATGCAACAGGTATTCGCACATTTTACGCTCTCTGGCAAATAAACCAACTTTGCAATATACTTGTTACAGGTAAATATACTAAAAAACCGGTATGGAGACAAATAAATAATGAACAAAAAAACAGTATACGCTGAAAGATTGAAGAAAGTACTGGATGCAATGTCGGCTCAGGGACTGAACGGTCTTATCGTCAGTGATCCGCAGAGTATATGGTATCTGACCGGCATTTTCAATGAACCGTATGAACGCCTTTTTGTATTATATCTTGATGCCGGCGGTCATCATAAATTTTTTTTAAATAAACTGTTCAATATACATGGAAGCGGTTTTGAAGAAATCTGGATGTCTGATACCGACGATGCTGCAGGTATCCTGGCTTCACAAATGGCAAACTCCGGTAAACTCGGAATAGATAAAGTATGGCCCGCCCGTTTTCTGATCCCCCTGATACAGCATAATCCCCGTGTTTCGTACGTTATAGGTTCTTCCTGCGTTGATGATGCCCGTGCCTGTAAAGATGGGGAAGAACAGGATTATATGAGGGAAGCTTCCCGTATCAATGATGCGGTTATGGAAAAGGCGGCAGCCTTTCTTTCTGCGGGCATGACTGAAAAGCAGCTTGCGGAATATATAGATGCCCGGTACAGGGCGGAAGGGGCTGAAGGACCTTCGTTTACCACGATCGTATCATTCGGTAAAAATGCGGCCGATCCGCATCACAGTCCTGATGATACTGTTGTCCGCAGCGGTGACTGCGTGCTTATCGATATGGGATGTATAAAGAACCGCTACTGTTCCGATATGACCAGAACCTATTTTTTCGGAACAGCACCTGATGAGTTTACGGCGATTCATGATATCGTACGGTCTGCAAATGAAAAGGCAGAGAGCATAATAAAACCGGGCGTACGTTTTTGTGATATAGATGCTGCAGCCCGCAGTATCATAACTGATGCCGGATACGGAGAAAACTTTACGCACCGGCTCGGCCATTTTATCGGGCAGTCGGATCACGAGCAGGGGGATGTCAGTTCTGCCAATACTGCAGTGGCAAAAGCCGGTATGATTTTTTCAATAGAACCCGGTATCTATATTCCGGGCAGGGTCGGCGTACGGATTGAAGATCTTGTGCTCGTTACCGAATGCGGCTGTGAACGTCTGAATAAAGTCGAAAAACACTGGAAAATAATTGGCTGAAAACCGCATGAATGAAATCGTACTGATCGCGCCTTACGAAAAAATGCTCTGTGATGCCCGCAATATTATCAGAAAGCAGCAGTATACGAACGTCGGTGTCATGCTTGGAGATCTTATGGACGGTCTTACCGCCGCGTCAAGGGCAGTTGATGAAGGTGCTAAAATCCTTATCAGCCGCGGAGGTACGTATTCGCTTATTCAGTATGTTTCTCCCGTACCGGTTGTAGAAATACGGGTAAGTGTACTGGATATGACCGATACGATCCGTGCGTTGCTGCCGGTTCATGATACGATAGGAATCGTCGGGTATCGTAACATTATGGGCGGATGCGAACTGCTGGAAGAGCTCGGTAAAAAAGTCATAAGAGCTGATCTGACGCGCAAGGATGATGTCGGCGGAAAAATAAAGGATTGTGCTGCAGCCGGAGCCGGTATTATTGTCGGCGATGCCGTAACATGCAGAATAGGCAGAACGCTCGGCTATACCTGTTATCTGATGGAAAGCGGAGAAAAGTCACTGCAGAATGCGATAGATGAAGCTTCCCGGATGCTTAAAGCTATAAACCGTGAACAGGAACTTATCGACCGTTACCGGATTCTTACCGATTCCGTACATGACGGCGTTGTTGCAACTGATGAAGAAAATACCGTGGTAGCTATTAATATGCCTGCATGTCATATATTCGGGGTCGCACAGAAAGATATCATAGGCAAGCCGCTTTCGGTCCTGAAACCGTACGGTGCGGTCGTTGAAGAAATCCTTGAGGGGCAGTCTTTGTCCGGTGAACTCAGGCAGATCGGTACGACGAAAAT
>DCFS01000294.1:7528-9171 GCA_002319875.1 Treponema sp. UBA1798
GAAGTCCAGAACAGAGAAAAAAATATCAGGCAAAAACTAGTCCAGAAGGGCTTTATAGCGAAATACTCGTTCAATACGATAATTTACAAAAGTACAAAAATGGCGGATTGTATTGCGGTCGCAAAAAAAATCAGCAGGTATGATTCGGCTATTCTTATCGAAGGGGCTTCAGGTGTCGGAAAGGAACTGTTTGCCCAGAGTATTCATAATGAAAGCCGTCGCCGTCTTGCTCCGTTCGTAGCGGTGAACTGCGCCGCTCTGCCGCCAACGCTTATAGAAAGTGTTCTGTTCGGGTATGCGGAAGGCGCTTTTACCGGCGGCAGTAAGGGCGGCCAGGAAGGTGTCTTTGAACTGGCCCATACGGGAACGCTGTTCTTCGATGAAATCGGAGAACTTCCGCTCGAACTGCAGGGACGCCTGCTCCGGGTTATACAGGAACATGAAGTAATGCGCATCGGAGGCGACGCCAATATTCCGCTTGACGTACGTTTGATCTGCGCTACGAACAAAAATCTGAATCAGCTTGTGGAAGGGGGACGGTTCAGGCAGGACCTCCTGTATCGTTTGAATACCCTGAGCCTGTTTATTCCGCCGCTTAACGGGCGTCCGGAAGATATAGAAATTCTTGCAGAGACATTCCTGCACAGATACAGCAGTCAGTATGCGAAACCGGCTGCCGCTTTTACACCGGAAACGCTCGATTTCCTTCTGCACTACGAATACAAAGGTAATGTGCGGGAACTCCAGAATATGATAGAGCGGGCAGTAATCATAAGCGAAGGCGAACGGATAACAGTCAGGGATTTGTGTACCGGGCTTTCCGTTTCAGAACCGCAAAAAGATAGTGCCCCTGCTGCTGAAACCTCTGTTTCCGCTCATGTGGATATGTCCGGAATATCACTGAAAGAAGCCGAGGAAAAATACATACGGCAGGTCTTTGCCGGAACGGGAGATTCCGTTACTGAAACCTGCCGGATTCTCGGAATTAACCGTTCTACCTTGTGGCGGAAACTGAAAAAATAGAATACAGATTTTGTTGTTGCAGTATGCAACATATGTGTTGCTAAATGAGATGCTGTGTTGCATATTTGTAGAATCTGATAAAAACGATATACTTGTGTATAATGTATTCAATTACATGTAACCGTACTGTTTGCGGATAGCGTTATAATTTTCAATACGTAAAAATTTTCCTCTCTATTTCTTTTCTCACTTGGCACGATGCTTGCTCTATAACACTACGGAGCATGTATGGTTGTTATTGCGGATGATCTGACGGGGGCTAATGATACTGCCGTTCAGTATCGGAAATATGGTGTTTCTTCAATTGTTGCTGTCAGTTTATCCGGTTGCTGTCACCGCAGTCGTTTTAAAGCCTGTAATGTAATATCTGTTAATACCGACAGCCGTGCATTGCCGGCAGCGGAGGCATATGATGCGGTATACAGGGCCTGTAAACTTTTTTGTAAGAACGGCGACTGCAGGGTTTATAAAAAAACAGATTCGGTATTGCGCGGAAATCCGGGTGTGGAACTGGACGCTGTTATGGATGCGCTTGGCTGCCGTGTCGCTTTTGTAGCACCTGCGTATCCGGAAAATGGCAGAATACTCCGGGACGGAGTCCTGTATGCAGGTGATGAGAA
>DCFS01000217.1:0-4060 GCA_002319875.1 Treponema sp. UBA1798
TGAAAAACCTGATTAAAATAATTTTGGCAGCGGGGATGTTTATGTCATGTAAAACAAAACCGGCATGGGAAAAATATCCCTATGATTCGCAGGCCCATATGGAAGAATTCACATTGCAGAAACTGGAAAAAGAATACGGAATAAAATTTCAATACTGCGCTGAATACAACGGCCCACCGGTCAGCAACGAATATGAACTGTACGATCCCGCGGCGAAAAATGAAAAAACGGCGCCTGCAGGATGGGTAAAATGGGCCCGGAAAAACTACATGCGCTCTATCTTTTCAGGCTTAGTCGAACCGGTAGCGGAAGCGGGAAAGCCGGATCATCCATACTGTAAATACAATGTGTCCCTCGACAGCAAAGGTGTTCACAGGGACGGGGCACACGCATTTTTTTTCCGCGACAGAATAACGGAAAAGCTTAATGAAATACTCAGCACAGTAAAATTTGAAAAGAAGCCTGAAATACACATCAGCGGTCTGGAACGTCCTATGGGAAAATGGACGGGAAAAGAAAAATTCGAAACCTATATACGGGCACGGGATTTCGAATCATGGATTTATGTGTATCTTGCCGACGGGAAAACGAATGCCGAATATGCAAAGGAAATATACGGCATACTGCAACTGCTCAGCAGCGATGCGGCACAGCCTTATAATATATCAGTTGAAGTCAGAAAAGACGACAACACTGTCGATGAAAATGAAAACCGTCCGGGATCCATTCTCTTTATCCAGGATCTTGACCAGGAAGGAATGATACCCGGTTACTGGACAGAAGAAAATGTTCTGGAGGATTTAGGAATGCATTCCCCGGAAAATTCAAACTGATACCGTAATCGGCTGCGTGCTCAAATAGCGTGCAGGAAGCATAACATGCCTGCACGCATATTTCGGGAGATACTGATATGAAAAAAAAAGACGCTTTAAGAATTATCCGGGATGAAAATTTAGTAAAATACAGTTTTTTTGAAAACAGGGCTGATCAGGAATATGAAGTTGTCATAAAAGAAAAGGACGATCATTGGGAAGTGTATACAACAGACGAGAGAGCTGCCATACACGGAACCAGAGGCATTTACGAAACTGAAACAGAAGCACTATGCAATTTTATAAAAAGGCTGAGGGCCGGAAAACTGCTTTACAGTTTGATTCAAATATGTTTCTGAAAAGCCTGTTAACGCCACCGCAAGGAACGTTATAACGTATCGGAAAGTACCTGCAGTAACTGTTCAAGCCTCTTACTCAGCCCTGTAAAAAACAAAGAAAATATTCTGAAGCTGTCACCTGTTTTACGGTCATGCAATTCAAATTCCGCGATCATCCCTTCATACCCGGGCTGCAGGGAACAGACAACAGAATCCGTCCACGGCGTAACGGTCCTTTTTTCAAGCTTTTTTAATTCCTGCGGTACCGCCAGCGTGGCATCGATAACTTCCTTCAATTCCAGGATTCTGTCTTTTACCGTTATAAAATCCTTTCTCTTCAGCCGTATGCGTTCTGACGAATCTTTTACGGACAGAATCACTTCTCCGCCTTTTCTTTCAGCTGCAAAGACGGTAACAGGAGCCGTTCTTGCGGGGCAATCGGCAAACGGCAGCCAGCGGTAACCGGTATTTGCAGCGTAAAACAGCCGTATCATATCTGTGGAAACCGGACAATTCCGGTTGAACGGAATTGTTATGACACCTTCCCTGCCTGTATTGAATTTCGCATATGACGATTTCAGTGTAATCATCCCGAGATCAGGGGTACTTTCATCATAGGTAATACTAAGTGAAACCATCTTCGTGCCTTTTTTCTCCCAGTAAAAAGGCACTCCGGTATCTTCAAGTGCAAGAGATGCCGTAATACAGGTAATTACCGCCGTTAAGTCTCTGCCCAAAAGATAACAGCTGTCTTCCCTGACAAACACTCCATCCTTAAAAGTCAGCGCGCATAACACATTTTTATACCTGTTTTTATAGCAGGAACGGACAATAACACCGCCAGTGTCTTTCCCATAGGTCTGATTTTTCCTGTCGAGTCTTTGCTTATATGCCCATTCTTCTTTTATTATCTGTTCTTTCTCTTTTATGGAATATTTTCTTGGAGGCGGCAGACTGTCACGCTCTTCATCTGAAAGAAACTTTTCCAGTTGCATAAGAACCGGTTCGACAACAAGGTCAAAACCTTCTTCCGTACTTTCATATGCAATCCTTATGCCCGCCGATCTTTTCGTGCCGCCGTCGTAATACGTAAACAGTTCCAGATGGTCAAGACCGCGGTCGCCGCTGATATTTATAAACGCAATAGTGTATCCCGGACCTTTGACAGACCTTTCCCAGTCAGGCCATCCGCCGGAGCCATCGTCGCCGTTTACAAGAATTTTATGCGGCAACGTTCTCAGCAGCGTAATTATCCGCGCAGCCTCTTTTTTAGGAAAACAGCAGGAACGTTGACTCGTTTCATAATCAGAGTACGTAAGTGTTATATAGTTTTCATCTGCAGTAACCGTACAAACCGGCTTTAACAGTTCGAGGTTCATTGTCTTATTTATTCACATATGCGTTTACAACTGCGGCAATATTTTTTTCCGCCGCTGCTTCATATGCGTCGTATTCTTCCGCACCGATTTCCTTAAGATAGCCGCCGAAAATCCAGACATAGGCGCTGTCATATTTTTCTACCGGGTTTTCCATATTATCTGTTTCGTCAACAAGATACCAGGCAGCGGTGATGCCGTCGATCGTATCCTTTGCAGGCGAAATTCCTATTATCGGAAGCACATCGCCTTCAAAAACTACGGTGCGCTGAATATATTTTTCCTTACCGTTATCAGTATAACCGAAGCCCATGGTTACAAGATTACCGTCCATTGACGGTTTGTCACGCATTTTCAAATTTTCTGCCGGCACCGCATATTTACGGTCGGGCGCCTGTTCCAGGGCCAAAGGCGGATATTTAAGCACCTTTACCCCGTTGTACGTATAGACCTTACCGGCGGGCGAAAGCTCGCTTGACGTCAGAATATTATTTTCACCGGTAAGTCTCTTACTATAAAAAAGGTCCTCATAGGTATCGTCAAAAACCAGCAGCAGCGGAAGCGTAAAACTGTTGTCGTCCCCCTTCTGCCTACGCGGATATGTCAGGTACACAGAGGAACCGTTTATGTAATAATTCCCTTCTGCTTTATTTCCGGACCAGTCATTGCATACGAAACTTCCGTCATCGGAAAACAGCAGGCTTTCCCCGTGTTCCCCGAAAAAACTGTGATTTATCAGATAATCGGAAAATTCTTTGTCCTTACCGGAAAGGTTACCGAAAAAAGTCTTCCCGTCGCCGCCGTCCGGGTATATAAAGCCGCTTTTTTTCATAGTCCCCTGCAGGACAACGGTATTACCCTTGAATGTCCTGATATCGGCAGTAAAGTTCATCAGACACAACTCATCGGGAACGGTAATTTCAACCGAATACGTACCGCCGTCAGGATCCTCCGGCTGAAACTTAATAACGCTGTTTTTTTTAACAGAATCCGCAGGTACTGTTATCTCTTCGCTGCACCCCTGCCAGCCGGTAAATGACATGGTAAAAGTATTATTTTCGTTATATCTGACAGTCAGTTTCCAGTCTGAAACCAGCGTGCCGAGATAGTCGGCATCAAACCCGTCCGCCCTGACGATGTGCACACAGTCATTGTCCGTTGCGTAGTCGGCAGAATAGATTCCCCCGTATGCATGTACAGTCTGTTCTTTTGTCAGTTTAAATGTGCTGCCGGCATCAGGAGCCGTCTCCTGCACGGAACCGGAACCGGCTGTTTCTGCCGGCTGAGAATCAGCCGCCGGGGACTGAGCATCTGCTTTTCTGCTGCAACCCGATAAAACAATCAAAACAGCGGCTGCAGAACAAAGACGGACGGCAGAAATTTTCTTATTCATATTCTTCTTCATATTTTTTGCTGACTCCTTACAGGGACTATAGTTATATTTTCTATTCATGCAATTTTTTTTATTCGTGCGGAGGGTTTAATACCCGGCCCTTGGGCCGTGTAAGTGGCATTAAATCCCGACTGCGATACC
>DCFS01000217.1:4329-5565 GCA_002319875.1 Treponema sp. UBA1798
CGCTGCTTGCGGCGGAGTTGGTGATTCATCTATTTCTTCACCATCAACTTCTTCCAAAGTAAAAAGACCGCTGCTGTTACTGTATTTATACGTACAGGACACACTGCAACAGTCGTAAATACTGTCACCTGAAAAAACAGACTTGCCATTTTCAGCGTCGACAATCCGCACCGTCGTCCGCGAAAACGCACGGTCACCATACTGCACAAAGTGCAGCTGGTACAGCAGATGCGGATCGCCTGACTCGTCAGTATAAAAATCAACCCGCGCAGTATAACAGCCCCCGGTAAGTCTTGCAGTATCTATGCCGCTTCCGCTTTTTAAGAAGTCACCGGCATACTTCAGAGAAATAAGTTCCAGTTCCTTCGCATGTTTAAAGAAGAGATTCTTTTTTTCGCCAGTGTCAAAATGATACTCCGGCTGCATACTGCTGCGGTATGTTACATATATGTTCCGGGTATTCGGTTTATTAAAATATATCATATGAAATGAATCTTTGCCAACGGTAACTGCAGGAATTATCTTTTCGTCACGTTTTCCAATGAGAAGTATACGCGCCCATACACTGGAAAAGGCAAACAGCCAGGCAATGATTCCCAGATACAGAAATGTTTCATCAAAACGGGAATGGGTGTTTCCGCGGAAAATAATAATACCCGTCAGCAGAAGAATAAAAACGGTACTTGCATAACAGGTAAAAAAATAGAGGTACATCTTTGCATTAGAATCCCTCTTTGAAAAGAAGCGGGAGACTTTGTAGACAACCTGATCAAGTAAAAAACTGCAAAACGCAGGAAGCAGTACTAAAAGCAGGGGCAGTTTTATATCAGAAAGTTTCCCGGAACTTATGTACAGGTACAACAGACTGAATGCAGTACCAAGCACCAGAAACACAATAAAACAGATCCATGCGCTCTTAGTGAGTGTCTGTTTCAATGAGGCATTTTTATTCATGGAGTGTATTCCTTATGATAAATTTATCATGCTGGCAGTTACAGACTGCAGCTGTATGCTGCGAATTTGCCGGCAAAGAAAAAATACACAGATTGAGCCATTTTCAAAAGTCTGTTAACTTTTGAAAGTGGCTTGATTACATTTTAATGACGTAATCGATGCGGCTCAGGTCGTTTCCCGGCAATACTTTTCCGAAGCTCCATTATACAATTTCCGTTACTTTCTAAACAATACTTTTCTTCCGGTCTGCAATGTTTTCACGGAGGAACATCAGGGAACGTG
>DCFS01000217.1:5892-6789 GCA_002319875.1 Treponema sp. UBA1798
ACTCCGTGAGATAGAGGGAAGAAGTCCCTAAGGTAGTACGCAAAGCTCCGTTATGCAGAGGTGAAAGTTCCGTGAGTTCTTCCTGAAAGGTGACGGAGAAAAAGTCAAAAGTACACAGTGAAAATACAGAAAGTTGCAAGTTTCACTTCATGGACGGCCTTCCGGCTCCGGAAAATGAGTGCAGTGTTTTCAAAAATCAGCCTGATTTTGAAAACACTGCGTTTGAAAACAGCCGGACAGTTTTTATTTATTTCTTGCCAGTACTTCCTCAACCTTGGGCCTGAAGTTTTTCAGGCCCTGTTCGGCAGTAACATCGCCGCTCAGAATACGCTGGAAGAGAGGAACCGTATAAGAGTCTATCTCGGAATAACCGCTTCTCAATGGAAGTTTATGACCGTATTTTGCATTGATGGCATCGGTCGCCTTCTTGATATCATGCGGACTCTTTGACTGATCGAGATACAGCCCCCAAAGGCTCGGATCATTATTCAGGGACGGCGGAATACGATGAGCTGCACTGTAATATCTTTCACCTTCGTTGCCCCGCAGGAAACTCAGGAATGTCCATGCTGCATCTTTCTGTTTTGATGCGGCAGAAATTGCAACTTCGTTGCTCTTGATCGTCGTAGAATTTTTCACTACGCCGCCCGGGAACGGATAAACTTCGAAATTGACTCCGCCTATTTTCTGAATGGAAAGGATTTCCTGTGCAGAAACGCCCATCATTGCAATAGTACCGGTAGTAAACCAGCGGTCGATCGTTTCTGCAGTAGAAGTGGAAATCATATCTTTGGGGAGATAACCGCCCTGATAGAGGTCGGCAAGCATTTGAACAGCTTCACACGCCTGTGGAGAATCCATTGCATAACCTTTCAGATCATCCGTAAGCAGATTCCC
>DCFS01000112.1:0-3585 GCA_002319875.1 Treponema sp. UBA1798
TTGCTGCCTGCGGATTATCTTCGACGACCAGGGCTTTCATTCCATTTATCTCCGGGCAGATAGCGGGCTTTTTTTCTTCCTGCCCGGCTTTCAGCAATGCAGTAAACCAGAATGTACTGCCACTGCCATATACGGAAGTTACTCCAACACTTCCACCCATAAGAACTGCCAGATGTTTTGAAATAGCCAGACCAAGCCCTGTTCCTCCATATTTTCTGGTTGTCGATGTATCTGCCTGCTGGAACATCTGGAAAAGTTTTTCCTTTTGGTCGTCTCTGATTCCTATCCCGGTATCCTGAACTTCAAAGTGCAGCAGACATTCATTACCGGTCCTTGACTCTTCACGTATACGGATAATAATCTCACCTTTTTCCGTAAATTTAACCGCGTTGCTGGTATAATTAATCAGAATCTGTCCCAGCCTCAGCGGATCCCCATAGAATATTTCAGGGATATGCGTATCGATATCGAATATCAGTTCCAGTCCTTTTTGAAATGCACTGTTCCCTCATGAGATTTGATACATTGTCAAGAATATCAGACATACGGAATTGAATATTTTCGAGTTTGATTTTTCCTGCCTCAATTTTCGAAAAGTCAAGGATATCGTTTATCAGTCCCACCAGATGCTGACTGGAAAGCTGGATTTTTTTGACATAATCCAGCTGGTTTGTTGTTAATCCTGAGTTTTGGAGCAGATATGACAAACCTATAACGGCGTTCAGCGGAGTTCTGATTTCGTGACTCATATTGGCAAGAAAATCGGATTTTGACCGGGAAGCAGCTTCTGCAGTTTTTTCTGCCTTTATTATATCTCTTTCCATCTGTTTCAGGTGAGTAATATCCGTCGAGATGCCGCATATACCAGTAATTTTACCGTCTGCGGTAATCGGAACCCGCGTAGCCAGAAAAATTACATTTTCACCGTTGCTGTTTATACAATATTCCTCTTCTGTAATAACGCTTCTTTTTTTTATTACTTTTACTGTATTTTTATAAAAAAGCCGGCCCTGTTTTCCCTGAAAAACTTCCTGACTTTTATGGCCGATGATATCATCTGAGTGCTTTCCTGAGAGTTTTTCGAATGCATGATTTACATACTGATATCTGTTTTCCGGGTCTTTTACATATACCACAGACTGGATATTTTCCAGAATCGACTGAAGAAAAAGCTTGTTTCTTGTAAGTTCCTGATTCGACAGCGATAATTCTTTCATAAGTTCTTTTCTGGAAGGTTGTGCTATAGTTTGCTGCAATTCATGTATAAGTACAGCATCGGCTGGGGCAGCTGGATCAGTATGAATGAACTTAGAGTATCTCAACAGTCTGGTTCCCGTATCCGTTTCCTCCGTAATATCGGTCTTATCAAAAGCCTGGCCGCTATAGGGAATTTTGTCATCTTTCAGAGCAATTTCAAAGCGGATCTGAGGCCGGCCGTAGAGTTCCAGAAGTGAAATATGAATTTGGGGGAATGTCTTGTCATATGATTCAGAATGCATTAATTCCGATAGCACTGAACCCATACGGGATGCCTCAATTTCTGAAAAACCTGTCTTGCGCAATATCTGAAAGATCTTTGTCCGTGCGGTGATAACTGAATGGTTATCAGAAACTGTCAGATATCCAAGATCGGTCATGGCTGTTACCTCTTTATAACTATCCTGCGCAACTGATTACCCGGTCGATATCCTCGTAACCGGTAATCTTATATACAGAACTACTTTCCTTCCATTTATATGCAAGTATCCGTGTCCCGCAGCCCGGTATGGACTCAATGAAAAAATCATCCATCATATTTTTTACACTTGGCAGTCCGAGTCCGAGACTGTTTTGCAAAGAACTGTATTGTTCCTGCATCGCCTTATCTATGTCCTGAATGCCGGGGCCTTCATCGCAGGCGAACAGTTCAAGTCCTTCTATTCCTGTAAGCAGGCCGGTAACAAGACTTACAAGCAGGATTCCTCTGTCGGCATACCGCAGAATATTGGTTGCCAGTTCGGAAGCCGCCGTGGCTGTCATAAATTCACGGACCTGATCGAATCCTGCTGCTGCAGCCATATCCCTGACTGCAGAGACTGCAAGTTCGCTGTCATGAATTTCTGAAAGAAATACAGACTTGGTTTCCACGATAATCCCGTTTTTGCCTGAAACCAGTCTGAAGCGTTTTTCGGAAGTATTCATATTCTTGCCTGAGCTTTATTGTTTTCCTCTTTTCGTAACAGGGAAATACCGTTATTAAGGTTATTTGCGGTACGGATGGGAAATGTCTCGAAATCGGCATTGATATCCAGCAGAGAACACACAACTCCCGGTTTAAGATTGGTCCAGACAGAGGGCACTCCCATTACATCCAAAGCTATACTGATATTTCTGAACGCAAGAAAAGCGTGTGAATCTATCATATCGACCATAGAATAGTTTAAGATTACACCTTTTATACCATGGGAAGCTTTTTCCAGTACGGTTTCCATTACGTTTTTTATTATTTCATCGGTCATCTGATCTGTCAGTGAAACTACCAGAAACTGATCAAGCTGAGTAATAGAAGTTTCCTGCCTGTCGTCAATTTCGTCCATGATCAGGTACCGGAATCCGCTTCAGAATCACTTTTTTTTACCTCGATACCGAGCAGTGAAAGTGCGGTTGAAAGTGCATCTTTTAAATTTGCCTTTGTGTTGATTGCACTCATTTCCACGCCCAGATGGATAATTGTCTGTGCTACAGCCGGAGAAATACCGGAAAGAATACATTCACACCCCATGAGTTTTGTGGCTTTTGTTATTTTGATAAGATGATTTGCGACGGCAGAATCCATCGCGGCTACACCCTGGATATCGATAATAATGACTTTTGCATATGTCTGCTGGATTTTATTCAGTACGCTTTCCATCATGTACTGGGCGCGCATGGAATCGATAACGCCGACGACCGGCAGTACCAGTACGCCATCCCAGAGCTGGATGGTAGGTGTTGCCAGCTGCCTGATCGTATTGCTCTGCTCTTTCAGTTTATTTTCGTATTGGAGTTGTTCGGTTATATCAACGGCAATTTCCAGAACACCTCTTACATTTCCCTCACTATCCTTCAGAGGTGATGCATAATGCATCGTCGGCATCTGATGGCCATTCAGAACTACATCTCCGCGTGATTGAACCGGCCTGCCGCTATCGAGTGCCCGCTGCATCCAGCATTCCTTTGTCTTGCAGCAGTTTGAATGGAGTACTTCATAACATTTATGCCCTATAATGTTTTCGGGTGCTATTTCCCCCTGGGTGGTTATAAAACGGTTTGCATAGATAACATCGAAATCTTTATTAATTGCCAGAATAAAAGCCGGAAGCTGATCCAGTATCTCTTCTTTTAACTCTTTATCGATCTTCTGAAGCATATTTATTTTGTTATCCATTGTCCGTCCTCCTTATGCTATGAGTCTTTCACTTTACCCCCACGTATTATTCTAAGCCGTGATTTTTCATGTGTCAATGTTAAGAAGTCATTTGATTGTTTTTTTCTGTAATCAGGAGATTACATGCAGTACGGAACCTGCAGCCAGCAGTACCTGTGCTGCGATATATGTCAGCATAA
>DCFS01000112.1:3921-4746 GCA_002319875.1 Treponema sp. UBA1798
GCTCCTGTGCCGTACAGAATAGCCGGCACATTTTTATAGTTGATCCAGGCTGCCACACCGGTAAAATTGAGCGCACAGAGCACGGACGCATAACAGATAATACCCGCTCCTGTAGCGCCGTCCGGTTTGCCGATCAACAGATATGCTGAAAAAACAAACGCGATGCAGCTAAAGGTTCCGACAGCGATACTCCATACAGGCAGCGGACGGAAGGCAGCCGAGTAGATACAGATCCAGCAGATATGCCCGGCAAGAAATGACGCTATTCCAGCAAAGAAACATTCTGTATTTCCCGCCATGAGAAAAATATCTCCGGCAGTTCCTGCCGCAAGCGCCCCTGCGGTGAGAAGCATTACGATGCGTGTCCGGGGGAGACAGGGCATGAGCATGGTAACAGACACCGCCATAAGAAGCGGCATCAGAAATGGTTTTGTTGCATTTGTCAGCTGTATGTTTTCGCGTATACATCCGGCCAGATGTAAGACAGCTGCTGAAACGAACAAAAATCCGAAAAAATAAACAACCGGTTGTATGATCATGATATTCTCCATATACCTGTAAGTAATCCGATGTGAGCGGTTATAACCTTTACAGATAAATCTGAATACTATATTCAAGAAAATGTCAATAGATAAATATTCGGGTTAATTTGTCCGTTTTGTAAAAAAAAAAGTTGCGTTATCCGGAATATGAATTTATAATATGATTATTGAGATATCAGTAGTATCTCAATAATCATATTATATGCAGTACATACTGCAGGAATTACAGGAGCATACTTATGTCAAAGATTGTGAATAATCCTGATGCTGTATCGGCAGAAGC
>DCFS01000046.1:0-2698 GCA_002319875.1 Treponema sp. UBA1798
ACGGCCAGTATGGATACCAACGACTTTTTTACCGAAGCACACCCGAAACTCCGTCCGGTCGAAAGTCCGACAGCGGGCGTATATCTTTCAGGCTGCTGCCAGGGGCCGAAAGATATTCCGGAAACAGTTGCACAGGCCGGCGCGGCAGCCTCTAAAGTCATAGGACTGCTCGTCAGAGACAAGCTTAAAAACAATCCCTGTGTCGCAGAATCCGATGAAACAATGTGTAACGGTTGTTCCCAGTGCGAAAACGTTTGTCCGTACGGAGCCATTACCTATATTGAAAAAGACTTCAGAGGTCCGAACCGGACAACGGTTACCCGCCGCATAGCACAGGTTAATCCTGCGGTCTGCCAGGGATGCGGGGCGTGTACGGTAGCTTGTCCGTCGGGCGCAATGGACCTGAAAGGATTCAGCAACAGGGAAATTATGGCGGAGGTAGATGCAATATGCCGGTAAGTGAAAATACGCCATTCAGACCGAAAATTGTAGCATTCTGCTGCAACTGGTGTTCATACGCGGGAGCTGATCTTGCCGGAAACAACCGGCTGGAATATCCTGCCGAAATAAAAATAATCCGTATTCCGTGCTCATGCCGGCTGAATCCGCTGTTTATCCTGCGGGCTTTTCAGCGCGGAGCCGACGGGGTTATTCTGTGCGGATGTCATCCCGGCGACTGCCACTATACCAGCGGTAATTATTTTGCCCGCCGCCGCATGACACTGCTTTTTTCCATGCTTGATTTTCTTGGTATTGAAAAAGGCCGTACACGCGTCGAATGGGTTTCTGCGGCGGAAGGAGCCAGGTTTGCAAAAACAATGAATGAATTCGTTGAAACGGTAACCGGACTCGGTGAAAACAAACGGCTGGAGGATCTCAGATGCAAGACGCAAAAATAAGTACACAGCTTTTGGAACGGGCAAAAACGCTGCTGGCAGCCGGTACTGTAACACGTGTCATCGGCTGGAAAAAAGGTCTTTTTGATTATGACGTGACTCCGGGAACATTTACGACAGCGGAAGATCTGGACAAAAATTTTATCTATAACGAATGGTGCAGCGCAAACCTTTCCAAATATCTGGTTAAAGAAAGCAGAGCTGTAGAAACAAAAAAGAATACGGTAAAAGCAAACAATAGTATGGTTCTTGCAAAAGATCCTGCCGCTGTTTCCCAGCCGCTGCCGCAGGAAAAAGTCCTCGTATTCCTCAAGCCGTGCGATACCTACAGTTTTACGGAACTCCTGAAGGAACACCGGATTAACCGTGAAAACGTATACGCGGTCAGTATTCCCTGTGATGGTATGAAGGACCCTGAAAAAAAAGAGCTGAGCGAACGCTGTACGGTATGCAAAAGTAAAAAGCATATCACGTACGACGAGCTTATCGGAGAAGACGGAGAAGTGCAGGAATCAAAGCGTTTCGACATGGTAGAAAAAATTGAAGCGATGTCAGCGGACGAGCGTTTCGCTTTCTGGCAGAATGAACTTTCACGATGCATCAGATGCAACGCGTGCCGCGATGTCTGTCCTGCCTGTACCTGCGTGCACTGCGTATTTGACAATCCTGCATCCGGTGTGTCAAACAAAGTTGCGGCAGACGGTTTTGAAGAAAGCATGTACCACATCATCCGTGCATGGCACGTTGCCGGCCGCTGTACGGACTGCGGTGAATGTTCCCGCGTCTGTCCGCAGAACATACCGCTGCATCTGCTGAACCGGAAATTCATAAAAGACATCAATGAGCTGTACGGCCCGTATATGGCCGGTGCCGATATGGATACAAAACCGCCGATGTTGCATTTTGAAAAATCTGATGCAGAACCGTCAGTTATCTATAGCCGCAGCAAAGGAGGAAACTGATGCTTTCACTTTCTGTTGAAAAACTCGACCTGTTATTCCAGACCGTAGACTCAAAAGAACCTCTGTATATACCAGTCGACAATACATCCGGTAAAGCGGATTTCAAACGGTGGACCAAAGGCATCACGATAAGTAACGCGCTTAAAACCGTCCGTTCCGCAAAAGATTTTTTCTTCCCGAAAACCGAGAATCTGGTCAATTTCCGGATAAGCGGTAAGACAATAGAAGTTCAGGATCCCCGCAAAGAGCTCGAAGACTTTGTCGTGTTCGGCGTGCGGGCATGTGATGCAGCCAGTTTTGCTATCGTAGATGATGTCTATCTTAACATGGATCCTGTCGACACCTATTACAAAAACCGCCGCGATCATGGTACCGTTATAACACTCGCCTGTACGGAACCGGCACAGACCTGCTTCTGCAAACTGTACGGTATAGATGCGGCAAATCCTGCCGGGGATGTTTCCGCATGGATTGCAGAAGGGGCTGTGTTTTTCCAACCGAATACCGATAAGGGGAAACTCTTTATCGAGTCAGTACGCCCGCTGCTTGCTGAAGCCGATGCGGCACCGGTAGAAAAACAGAAAAAAACGGTTCAGGAAAAAACCAGAAGGCTCCCCTTTGTGAATCTGGATCTTTCGAAATTCTCGGGGAAAAATATGAACAGACTATTCGACTCAAATGCCTGGGAAAGTCTGTCTTCAACCTGTCTCGGCTGCGGTACCTGTACGTATGTCTGTCCGACCTGTATGTGCTTCGATATCCGTGATTTTGATACCGGACACGGAATCAAACGGTTCCGCTGCTGGGACAGCTGCATGTATTCCGACTTTACAAAAATGG
>DCFS01000046.1:2839-3930 GCA_002319875.1 Treponema sp. UBA1798
GCGGTACCTGTACGTATGTCTGTCCAACCTGTATGTGCTTTGATATCCGTGATTTTGATACCGGACACGGAATCAAACGGTTCCGCTGCTGGGACAGCTGTATGTATTCCGACTTTACAAAAATGGCAGCAGCCAATCCCCGGTTAACACAAAAAGAACGGTTCCGCCAGCGTTTTATGCATAAACTCATCTACTATCCCATGGATCATAACGGTGTAAAAAGCTGTGTCGGCTGTGGCCGTTGTCTTGAAAGCTGCCCGATTCATATGAATATCGTTAAAGTCATTAAAATGCTCAACGAAGAACCGGAAACACCGGACGGAGGGAAAAAGAATGGATAAGGACGCATTAATTCCGTACGTCGGCGTTATTACCGGCATCCGTACCGAAACCGGCGATGTAAAGACATTCCGTGTCACGGGTCGGGACGGCAAAAAGCTGTTCAAGCATATACCTGGTCAGTGTGCAATGCTTTCAATACCGGGAGTCGGTGAATCGATGATATCAATTACATCGTCACCTACCGTAAAAGAATATCAGGAATTCAGTATAAAACGCTGCGGCTGTGTTACCGCATGGCTTCATGAGGCGGAAGCGGGACAGGAAATCTGTATCCGTGGGCCGCTCGGAAACGGTTTCCCCGTCGACACAACGTTTAAGGGTAAAGACCTTCTGTTCGTTGCCGGCGGTATAGGACTTGCACCGCTTCGCTGTGTGATAGATTACGTACGTGCAAAGCGGGACCTCTACGGAAAAGTCCAGATTGTATACGGTTCCCGTTCAAAGGAAGATCTCGTTGACTACACGGAAATAACCGGCGAATGGATGAAAACACCAGACTTCGATGTCTGCCTTACGATCGATAAAGCGGAAGAAGGATGGAACGGGCATGTCGGATTCGTTCCTGACTATGTAAAAGAACTGAATCCTGATACCGGAAAAACGGTCATTATGTGCGGACCGCCCGTAATGATTCACTTTACGCTTGACGGTCTCAAAAAACTCGGATTTAAAGATACGCAGGTATTTACGACAATGGAAATGCGCATGAAATGCGGTATCGGTAAATGCGGGCGCTGTAATATCGGTGA
>DCFS01000288.1:0-1127 GCA_002319875.1 Treponema sp. UBA1798
CTATCGATGAGGACAAGTTTTCCGCTTTTCAGGGCCTGGTCCCTGCTTATTGAATTGATTTTTTTTACGGCGTTGACTTCCTTTATTATTCCGATATCATGAGGTTCTATGACCTGTCCGCCATCATTCCAGTATGCTTTATAACCGTTATACATACGGGGATTATGGGATGCCGTAACGACAACACCTGTGTCAGCTTTTAACTGTCTGATGGCAAAAGACAGTTCAGGAGTAGGCCTCAGTCCGGTAAACAGATATGCTTTTATGCCGTTTGCTGCGAATATACACGCAGTAGCTTCCGCAAAAACATCAGAGTTGAGACGGCTGTCATATGCGATAACAGCACTTAATGTTCCTGCTTTTGCTTTTTCCGGGAAGGCTTTGATCACATAATTTGCAAGGCCCTGTGTGGCAAGATTTATTTCAAGGGTATTCATTCGGTTTGTACCACCACCCATGATACCGCGGAGTCCGCCCGTACCGAATTCCAGAGTCTGATAGAAACGATCTTCAAGCTCTTTTATATCTTCCTTTGCAACAAGCTGTTCGACCTCTTTGCGGAAACGCTCATCTTTTTCAGCTGCAATATAATTTTTTGCACGTGAAAGAATTTCCGATTTTTCCATAAATATACTCCTGTAAAAACTTCTCTTTTGGAAACCTCTGATAAAATTCTGAAGATTCAATCAGTGTTTCCCGTTATTTTTCAGTCATCCTTCGGATTATTAAAAAATAACAATTTTATATGTTCATGCTGATTAATGCCCGTCGCGTTAATCAGTTTGCTGCAGAATCCGCCTGCTCAAGCATTCCCGTTTCCCACTGTAGCAGGTCAGCCTCTATTTCCGGGTGAACTCCCTTAACATCACACATAATACGGAATACCGGCTCTGTTCCAGACCCCCGCATCCAGATGAATGCAAGAGGTGTAGGTATATCTGCCTTGTCAAAGAATAGTATTTTCAGCCCCCCTTTATCACTTACACCGAAATCGGTGATATTCCGCGTTTCCTTTGTACCATTGGTTGCTATCGCTTCCCATGAATTGATTCCGTATTTTTCAGATAGTTCAGTTTGCCTGATTTTCCATTCTTTTTCATAAATCTCCTGGAATTTTCGTTTTAACA
>DCFS01000288.1:1528-16587 GCA_002319875.1 Treponema sp. UBA1798
AGTGAACACCACATCTTGAACAGGCCTGGATGTTTTTCATCGTCTGACTGCAAAATGAGCATTTTCAGCAGTGCAAAAAGAGTGTTTATCGGATCCCTGACTGCTTCCGGGTATGTAATATTTCCACCGTTTGAACCCTCACCGAGAATACGGACGGTATAACCTTCCTGCCGCTTTTCACGTGCCAGGTTTACGACATTAGCTTCGCCGACTTCAGCACGAAATACTTTTGCACCGAAAATTCCTGCTATTTCGTCGATTCGCATTGATGTAGGGCCATTTACAACAACAGCCGGTTTGTAGGTACTGTCTGCGTCATTTATAAGTGCTGAAAATGCCAGTTCTGAAAGAACACAGAGTGAAAAGACCTCCTGTGCCTTTAGAATTGCAGCTTTTTTTCTGTTTTCGTCCCAATAAACAATATTGCCACGATCCCCATCGCAGTCGGGCATATATCCGAGTATCACATCATTTTTTCCTTCTTTCTGAAGCCTTTCCATTTCTGCCGCACACCATATAAGATTTTCCGGTTCCGGTATAATTGCATGCACAATAGCGCCCGGTCTGTTATTGATGGAATAAAAATCTATACCGCACTCATGAAGAAATTCCTTATCAAGAGACAGGGAACGTGCAGAACCATTCATATCGCATAGTACAGCGACTTTATTTATAAGAGCTCTTGCCCTGAACAGGGAAAATAGATCATTTTGTATGACCGGTCGTGAAGAGCCTGAGATTACCTGTAATAGAAAACTTCTATATGCTGATACTGCTTCATTTTTTACAGAAACAGCCTGCATATAAATCCAGTCAATATCGGCAGCTTTACATTCCTTTGCAAGGTCGGAAATTCTTTTCGTAGTTGTATTGTTCCTGCATTTTTCTTTGAATGTTTCGACGAGTTTTGCATTTTCAGCCGCACAAATGACTCCCCCATCGTTAAGTCCGAATTTTAAGCCATTGTGGCCAATGGGATTATGGCTGGCAGAAATATAAATGAATCCATCGTACTTTCTGCTATAGGCCATTATTTCAGGGGCTGCTGTAATACCGGTATATTTTACAATTACTTTTTTTGCAACGAGAATTCTGAGTATCGCATCAGCTATCGATGGACCAGTCGGTCTGGTATCAATGCCGCAAACTATTGTTGGAGTAGGGGTACCAGTCGCTAAGCACACATAATCTGCAAATGTTTCTGCTGCAACCATTGAAAGCATTGTATTATTGTTTCCTATTCTGGGAAAACGGGAATCTTCCTTTCCGGAAACAGTAAAAACTTTACGCCAGCCGGATGCAGATAAGATCAGACTATCGATATTTATCATAGTTGTATCATAGCACGGAAATATAGGCGGTTCAATCGCTTCTACAATTTACTTACACTATTCCCAATACAACGGATTTTTATTATAGTAGCGTTGTGAATTATACTGAAATTGAATTACCCTGCAAAGGGAATACGGTACTGGTTGGCATGTCTGGCGGCGTTGATTCAACACTTTCTGCGGTACTTCTGAAGGAAAAAGGCTGCCGCGTGATAGGCGTTACTATGTCATTATGGAAAGGAGACCTGCCGTTGTTGCCGGATGGTAAAAAACTGCATAGTTCCTGCTATGGTCCTGATGAGTCCGTTGATATTGAAGAATGTTCCGCATTTTGTAAAGAACAGGGAATTGAATATCACGTAATAGATGTAAAGGAACAATACCAGAAAGAAGTTCTCGATTATTTTAAGGCAGAATATCGGGCCGGCAGGACGCCTAATCCCTGTATCAGATGCAATCGTTTTATAAAATTTGGCGCTCTTCTTGACGGTGCTATGAAAATGGGTATTGATTTTGATTTTTTCTGTACTGGTCATTATGCAAGATTATTACGTCCGTCTGAAGGAATATGGGGATCCGGTAAAAGACCTCTTATGATTGCAAGTGCAACGGATACTACAAAAGATCAGGCATATTTTCTTTACCGCATTCCGTCAGAAGTGCTTGAAAAGGTAAGGTTTCCGCTTGCCGGTCTGGAAAAAAAAGATGTATTCCGGATGGCCCGTGAGCGTCATCTTGCAGCGGCGGAACGTCCTGAGAGTCAGGATTTTATTCCGGAAGAATATTTTGATCTGCTTTTTTCGGACAGGCCTTCGGTTCCTGGTGATATCATAGATCTGGATGGTCATATACTGGGGAAACATCGCGGCATTGAACATTACACAATCGGTCAAAGACGTGGGCTGGGAGTCAGTTCGAACAGGCCGCTTTATGTCTATTCCATTGATGCAGAAAAAAATCTTGTCGTGCTTGCGGATGATACAGAACTTGAAACCGCCTCACTGATAGCAGATGACTGGGTTTGGCCTGCCGGTATTGAGCCCGACACAGATTTTGATGCACTGGTAAAAATACGGCTAGCCTCCCGGCCTGTTAATGCCCATATAGAGCGATATGTAATTCCTGACGGTGAAAATTATACGGGAAATCCGTATCGGCTCACGTTTGAAAAACCACAGCGGGCTGTAGCTCCCGGTCAGTCGGCTGTTGTGTATCTTGACGGGGTGATTGCCGGCGGCGGTATCATCGCCCGGTCCATTAAATAGTGATGTAATTTCCTATTGACAAACTATGAATTGGATTGTATATATAATTAATATTACCATTTGGAGGGTTTATGAAGAAATATCTTAATAAAACGACTGCAGTATTTATAGCAGCGTTTCTGGCGGTTCCTGTTTTCGGTGCCGGTGCAAAGGACAAAAAGAACAATGTACTGACAGTTGGCGCTACTCCGGAGCCACATGCTGAGATTCTTAATCTGCTTGTGGATGATCTTTCTAAACAGGGGATCAAACTTGTTGTAAAAGAATTTACCGATTATGTGACACCGAATGAAGCTGTTGAATCCGGTGAAATCGATGCAAATTATTTTCAGCATAAACCTTATATGGATTCTTTTAACAAGGAAAAGGGCTATCATCTGGTAAGTGTCGTTGGAGTTCACGTGGAACCGCTTGCGTTATATTCAAAAAAATATACAAAAGCTGCTGATATTCCGGCGGGGGCTACAATTGCTATTCCTAACGACCCTACAAATGAGGGCCGCGCTCTTCTCCTTCTCCAGTCAGCAGGATTTGTCAAGGTAGATCAGAAAGCAGGACTTACCGCTGTACCTTCTGATCTTATTGAAAACAAGAATAATTTCAAATTCAAAGAAATAGAAGCAGCTTCTCTTCCCAGGGTCCTTGCCGATGTTGATGCTGCCGTCATCAATGGCAACTATGCATTACCGGCAGGCCTTACATCTGCCCGTGACGGTCTTATTGTAGAAGGCAAAGATTCACCGTATGTAAACATTCTTACTGTTAAAGATGGAATGCAGAATGATCCCCGTATCAAAGCTTTGGCTAAAGCACTGACAAGTCAGAAAGTAAAGGATTATATTCAGAAGAAATATCCGAATGGCGATGTTGTAGCTGTATTTTAGTCCTGAAGTAAACCGATACTGCAAAGTAAAAAGATCTGTTCAGTGAGTACGGAATCGGGCAGGTTCCTTTTACTTTGTGTTGGATTATAGCTGCAGGCCTGAATGCAGCTGTATTTTAAGTTTTTTTGCCGTATATACCCCGGTAAAACTCTTACATACGTTTTACTTTTTCTGTTATTATTCATGTTTATTTTTTTTAAATACATCTGGTCTTCAGTATAGAAACCGATAGCCTTTCCCAAAATTGTTGTCCACGGAAAAATGTATACCCCTTAAATTACGTAAATACAACTAGAGAGATATTTTACTCATGTTTTCTATTTGCGCGGATTTTTTTTATAATGCTCCTTGGCTTGTATGCGGAATATAAAATTCCACAGAGAGACCTTTAGTGAAACATGCCTCACCGCACAACGGATTCCTGATTTTAACCTGTCTTTTGAACTGCACAATTTATCCTGAATTAACAATTCTTTAACCGTATTTATACTTTGTGCACTTATATTTCCTTTCAGGAGGTTGAAATCAGTGAACGATAACGACAGGCTAAAGGAAAATTCCGAACAGGCAATGTTCAGAAACTGTTTTAAGCTGGCAGCGGGTTTTTTACTTATGGTTGCAGTGGCCTGCATGGTACCTGCACCTGCGCAGGAGGCAGAAAAACAAAAACAGCGGGCGGCGGGCTTCTCACAATCTATTCATTTCTTTGTAGATACGGAGGAATAAGAATGTTACACGTAGGATATAATATCAGGTTTATCGCAGAATTGATGCGGCTTTATATTTCAGATTTCTGTGTTTTTTTCGTGGTTGGTATTAGTTATGGGTATACGTATATGAAACAAAAAATCTGGCTACATTTTACAACTTTTGCAGACAAATTAAATCACTTTTTTTTTACTGATGACTTTCAACGGATCCGGCTGTCACATACTTTTGAGGGACTGTATACCTGATAACCGAAGTACGGGAGCAAGGCAAGTTATTGTATATTTAATGTATAAGTAACTGTCTTTGAGGCTCCAAGAATATCTGTTGCGATTATTGTCAATACGTTGCGTCCTCTGGAAAGCGTAACATCGGCCAACAGCTGTTTTTTATCGTCAGGATATACCAGTTCAACAGGGTATGTTTTTCTGCCTGCAACGCACAACCTGTTGTTATCCTGACGGAGAAGATCAAAATTAATTGTTTCTACAACAGCACCATTGATCGATACGGATGTTCTATAAGGTATGGATATTTTTTGACGCTGCCTGTACAGCAGATATTGTCCGGCCGGTAGTGTCTGCTGATTTAAAAAATCGTAAACAATTCCTTTTTTGCTGACAGCAGAAATATTTCCGATTATGATTTCAAGTTCTTTCCCGATCCTGGGCATAAGAATGCGCGGATTTATTGCTGTTTTCTGTTTTGTATCTATTACCTGAAATTCAAGACAGCTGTTTCCCTGATGCCATCCTGAATTTCCACTCGTACCAAGGCGGGTACCGGTCTGGACTTTACGCATTTGTTCAAGATTCGGGGCAAGTGTTTCTCCGTCAAGGTTTCCATAGACAGTAAGAAGATTATCTTTGTGTGCAATGATGACCGCATTCCCAAGCGGAGAGTTATACCATCCCTGATCGCCGTCATGTTCGCTGATGACGGCAATAATATTACCATCATCAGAAGATTTTATATCAGACGATTCCTGAAAAATCAGTGAACTGCTTATTGTTCCGCCGCGCAGCTGACCAAAGTATGAATAAAAAGAGTCAGAAAGTATTTCCGTCTGCGGCCAGTCAAATGCAAAAGCAGTGAAAATACAGTGTATAAATAATAATATAACAGTTATTTTTTTGTAATTCATTTTCAATCTTGTATCCTTATTTTTTTGAAAGTGTCAGACGTGAAATTTGTGAATCTCTGCCGACAAAAAGCGAGTTTCCGCTTGTTAAAATAAATGCATTGTCTGCGGTAAAAGAGAATGAGCCTACCATATTATCAAATTCCTCAATAATATATACACTGTATTCATTGTCATTTTTTCCCAGAACATATACAGTATTACCAATATCTGATTCCTGAATAGTTATTATTTTTCCCTTCACCGGCATTTCAGTATGACTGCCAGATGCACAGTTTACGATGCCGAGCCCTCCTGCATAGTTATAATAAAGGACATCGCTTTTCTTACTGAACTTTACAAGAGTCTGTCTTGTCAGATTTTTATCAAAATACTTAAAAAATGTAATAGTACAATGTTCTTTATCACATTTAGCCAGAACAATGCGTTGTCTGTTCAGGCCTGAGATACATGCAAGATATTTGCCGTCAGAAGACAGGTCCGTTCCAAGTATTACGGAAAAATCACTGCCTCCCGGGGAAAACTCCTGAAGAATTCTGCCGTCGGATGAAAAAGTCCGTATCGTGCCATCTGCAAACCCTGCAACACAGCCAGAAGGGGAAGATGAAAACGCTGTAATCGGCATTACACCCTCATAACTCCAGCTTTCAGAACCGTCAGGTTTGCACTGTATGAATGAAGAACCACCAGGAAGAAATGTAAATATACGATCGTCATCAAAAAACGGGAATCCATTGTATGTTATTGTACCTGCCTGGGTTCCATCGGTATTAAAAAAAGCAGTTTCCGGATTATCACTTCCATACTGGGCATAATAATGTGAAGATATAGTTGCCTTGTAGGGAAACGTTGTTGCCAGAGTGATTTTCCCGTCAGCCGTAAAATAGCCCATTACCTGTCCAAGCCGGAACGGTAACTGCAGTGACGACTGCGGGCTGCTTCCTTCCGGAGCCCGACCAATATTTATGGTCCATTCAGGAGTTATCAACAGTTCTTTACCGAGCGGTCGTGCAGCAGAAAGAATATAGATAACCATCAGTAAACAGATAGACAGAGTCAGGAGAAACACATTTTTTTTGAGTTTCATAGGATAATATGTTATAATAATGGCTGGTACCTGTCAAGCAAACAGGGGAGAGACGGAAAAGTCCAAATGGTATGTAATGCTTGACAAAAAAACGTAAACATTGCAAAATATGCAAGTAGTTAATTACTAAAATGCTTATAAAACAGGAGTCTGTTAATATGGAAGACGATATTCTTACCATAGAGGAAGTTGCCAAGTATCTCAGGGTTTCTGAACGGACGGTCTATGACTGGGCCCAGAAAGGAGAAATTCCCTCAGGAAAGATCGGAACTGTATGGCGCTTCAAGAAATCGGAAATAGAAAACTGGGTTAATGACCGGCTTTCATCAGGAGCAAAATTTGCAGCGGCCAATACCCCTGTACAGGTAAAGAATATCCTTTCTCCGGATCGTATTATTTTTATTGCCCAGTCGACAAAACATGATGCCCTTGTCGAGCTTGCAGGTAATCTGAGTACTGCACCACAGGTAAAAAATTCATCAGAACTTATAAGTGAAATATTGAAGAGGGAAGAATTGATGTCGACAGCAATCGGCCGGGGAATAGCTATTCCCCATGTACGCCTGTCTTCTGTAACAGATCTTGTCATGTCTGTCGGCATCTGTAAAAATTCAATTACGGATTTTCAGGCAATTGACGATACGCCTGTGCGGCTGCTTATAATGATTGCGGCGGCATATAATCAGCATTCTTATTATTTACAGACTTTATCATTTTTCAGTGCCCGGCTTAAAAACCAGGTTTTACGTGATTCACTTTTATCTGCAGTGACTGTACAGGATGCATATAAGCTGCTGACCCGGGAATAAGACGCAGGAATAACATGCGGCTGCACCTCATTTTATTCCTGTTCAGACAGTTTTGTGCTGTTTACAGCACAAAACTGCGGGCTTGCAGACACACGGGAAATACGGCAAATTGAATATGCTGTGTCCTGATGACGCTCCGGTTGGTACGATTTAATCCTCGTGCTGCTTCAGGGGAGTTCAACAGGTATCCATTTTGTGGTATCGCTCATATCCTGGGCAATAAGCCCGAGATTTACATGAGCTGTCGTTTCTGCAAGAAGATAATTTTTCCCGCCTGCTGATATTTTTGCCCCGTTTCTGTCTATATCGAAACCTGCAACTGCATGGCTGTATTCGTGTGAAATAAATAATGTTGATTTTATGCCCATATTTTCCATCAGAACACAAAGCAGAAGCGAACGGCTGTCACAATCGCTGGCAGTTCCTGTCATTTCTGAAATAAGATCTGTAAAGTCGGAATTTTTCGGATCACGCACATATTGAAAATTCTGGGACCATGTAAGAAGCATTTGTGCGATTACTGCTTCCGGTTGCTGGCTGTCCTGTTTTACAGCATCTGCAAAAAGTGCCTTATAGATGTCTGCAGCCGGTTTTGTCAAGCGCTTATAACTGTCCCTGAATATCATGCGATAATACCGCTGCCACGCTTCTTTCCAGTTTTTGTGTGCTGCATATAAGGATAGTACTGCATATTCGCGATCTATAATGAATTTTGCAGCTTCAGCATCCTCTGAATCGATCTCTGTGTTTATTTTTATGTTATTTATTATCAGAGCAACCTGCTTTGGAGACGTTGCAGGATATGCAAATGTTGTAACAATTCCGGGTTCAAAGAAACTTCCCCGGTCAATCATAATGGAATCGATAACGGATAATATAAGTTGTTCACAGCCAGCTTCTTTATTTTCATCTGCATAACATAAAACAATGAGTTGTGTTTTTTTATCCGGCAGATCAACAGCCGTTGTCCAGCCTTTTTGTTTTGTGTTGCTGCCTTCTGTTTTCATTGAAAATGACGAAAGTATACAGTCTGTATTTCTCCATTTTACAGCTGATCTGTCTCCGCCGGCATTCAGTTTATTGAATGCTCCGGTAAGAGCTGCATCGGCATTTGTATATTCTCCGCTGTTATAAATTTTTACAGCAAGTGTTACCGGAAGAATTGCGTGGTTGAATAGATATCCCCGCTCATCAGTGTCCCGCTGGATAATGTTAAATGCTTCCGGCAGATCAATGGCATATCCGTATTTCTGCGAAATGAACACTTCTGCAGAAGAATGGAACATTGAAAGGAAAAAAAGGAATACGAATATCGATATGGTACGGTGCCGTATTGTCATTTTCAATTACCTCGTCTATAGTATTTCGGATGAATTTAATACCAATAGTATATGAAAATAATGAAATCCTGATTGTAAATAAACCAGCAGGGCTTCCTGTCCAGGGGGGAGAGAATGCAGCGCATCCCCTCGATGAAGAACTTGGAAAGCAGCTTGGTTATAAAATATACCTTGTTCACAGATTGGATCGTGAGACAGCCGGTTTACTTGTTGTGGCAAAAAATTCTCTGGCAGCATCAAAATGGATAAGGTTAATCGGTTCCGGCAGAATTCGTAAAGAATATAATGCCATTTGTGTCGGAATTCCTGATAATGGAAGAAATGGTATTATTTCTGATAGTATAGAACAAAGAGGTGTGGAAAAATACGCGGTGACACATTTTGAGGTTCTTACATCTGCTGTAATACCTTCTGTCTGTACTTTAACTTTACTCCATCTGACACTGGAAACAGGGCGCATGCATCAGATACGGATACATCTTGCAAAAATGGGGTGTCCTATAGCGGGAGATGACAGACACGGTAATTTTAAGATAAACAGATTATTACGGAAGAATGCAGGAATAAAGCAACTTCTGCTTGCTTCTGTAAGACTTACGTTACCGCCGGAGTGCGGAAACAGCGTATTTGAGGTACCACTTCCTGATCATATGAAACGTGTTGTTGATCTGTATTTTGCTTGACACGTTTATTTCTTTATTGTATAGTCTATTGGTACATTTTAATAACCTTTTAAAGTGGACTCGTGACAACGGGTCTTTTTTTATATTCAGGTGACAGGATTTGGATTACATATCGTTACATACTGTTCCGCATTATGATGATTGTGCACCTCTCGTTGAGGGACTCGGTTATATTCTGGTAGAATTGCGGATTATACCACAAAGAGGATCTGTGCGGATACTTGCTGTTATTGCATCCCCCGATGCGAAAATTGATATCGGCGTAAATGACTGTTCGAAAGTACATCGCGTTCTTCTTCCCCGTATTCAGGCATTGCTTGGTACTGATGATACTTATATGGAAGTGACTTCTCCCGGTATGGAACGTAATATACGTAATGCTGCAGAATTCGCACTTTTTCAGGGACGGGAAGTCCGTGTGTGGGATAAGACGGTAAATGACTGGGTAGGAGGATTTATAGTTTTATCCGATACGGTGTCAGTTACACTTGAGAAAAGAGTTCCGGAAACGGAGATGCCTGCAAGGCAGACCGTTTTTTATGAGAATATAGCTAAAGCAAAATTTATACACCTATAAATAAGTAAGGGAGGCTTGAAAATGCCGTCAGATATGGCAGAAGCTATCCGCCAGTTGACCCAGGATAAAGGAATATCCGAGGAGTCGGTCAGGCAGACAATTGAAAACACCTTGAAAGCAGCATATAAACGTACCTATGGTACGTCAGATAATGCTATAGTTAAATTCGCAGATGATATGTCAGATGTGGCTGTTTATTCGCGGAAGACTATTGTTGATGGAGTTTATGATCCGGTAACCGAAATAGAACTTGAGGATGCTTTGAAGCTTAGTCCTGAATGTGAAATCGGTGATGAAATAGATATTCTTGAAGATCCCAAGAAATTCGACCGGTCAGCCGTTTCGACCGGTAAGCAGGCAGCCCATCAGGCATTAAATGAAAGTTTCAAGGATAATCTATATAACGAATATAAGACGAAGGTTGGGGAAATTATTATTGGCTATTATCAGCGGGAACATAATGGTAATATTTATGTTGATTTAGGGAAGGTTGAGGGAATCTTACCTGTTAAATATCAATCGCCACGTGAAAAATATGAAAAAAATGATCGTATAAAGGCTCTGATCGTCGATCTGAAGCGTACCGCAACAGGATTGCAGCTCGTTCTTTCACGGAGTGACCCGGAATTTGTTCGTTCGATTGTTGAACTGGAAGTTCCTGAAGTATATGATAAAACTATTGAAATACAGAAAATCGTGCGGGATGCCGGCTATCGTACAAAAATTGCAGTATATTCCAATAGGGAAGATGTTGATCCTGTGGGGGCGTGTGTCGGATTGAAGGGCGTGCGTATTCAGAATGTCATACGTGAACTGTATGGAGAAAAAATCGATGTCCTGAAATATGATCCTGATCCTGCTGTTTTCATAAAAAATGCTCTTTCGCCTGCGGAAGTAATAAAAGTCCTTATTCTTGACGAGGAAAAGCGGCAGGCACTGGCAATCGTTGCTGAAAGTCAGTTTTCTCTTGCCATCGGTAAACAGGGGCAAAATGTGCGGCTTGCAAACCGTCTTTGTGATTGGAGTATTGATGTAAAGACAGAAGATCAGGTGGCAGAAATGGATCTTTCAGAGGTTGAAACTCACAGGGCTGCACAAAATCTGTTTAAGACAGAACCTGAAACAGAATCTGTATATAATGAAATTACGACGGTTGCGGAACTTCCTGCTGTTGATCAGCGTGTTGCGGAAATCCTTAAATCGGCAGGAATAGAAGATATTGAAAGATTTGTTGAGGCCGTGGAAGATGGCAGTATCAATAAAGTCAGCGGCCTTACAAAGACAGAAATTGATGCAGTGAGCAGGCTTATTAACGAATCTGTTGAATTCGTTGAAGATGGTACAGAAGACCCTTTAGCGGAAAAGACTGAAGAAGAGAAACCTGTGCAACATCAGAGTGTTCCGGTTACGGCAGAAGAAGAATATTTCTGTCCGGAGTGTGGAGCAAAAATTACAACTGACATGACAAAGTGTCCTGTTTGTGGATGTGAGTTTGAATTTAAAGAGGACGAGGAATAAAAGAACATATGGCAGATGAATCTGAAAAAAAGCCCGAATTCGTACTAAAAAAGAAGAAAATCGACACTACTACACCAGCGACTTCGTCTCCTGCGCCTGTACAGGAAAAGAAGCGTGTTATAGTGGTCAAAAAACGACCTGTAACCGGTACCGGTACGATGACTGGCTCGGCTCAGCACCATGAAATGATACACCCTGTAATCAAGCATCAAAGTGAATCATCTGTCCAGAATGTAACAAAAATACAGCCGGATTTATCCGTGAAAAACACAGAAGAGGAACAGATTCTTCCTGTAGTTCCTCCTGTAGAAGCGGCTGTCGCGGAATCCCCAAAGACTGAGCAGATCCAGAAGACAGAAACGGTTTCTCATACGGCAACAAGTTTTGAACTTGGTTCAAAACGGCCGAATGTAAAGGCAGGTAATCTTTCTGATCATCCGCGACCATCGAACCAGCATCCAGGATATCGTCCTCCGCATCAGGGTGGTTATGGTTCATATAATAGTAGCACTAATAATGGGGCTCCGAATAATAACTATTATAGTAATGGTAATGATGGTGGATATAACCGCCAGCGTCGTGATGGCGGTAGTTTTACCGGTGCGCAGGCCCGTGAAGGATATCAGAACCGGGAACGTGAGAATCGCGGTCCCGACAGCGGATCCGGCGGATATCAGGGACGCAGTGGTCCCGGCAGCGGATCCGGCGGATATCAGGGACGCAGTGGTTTTGGTTCTGGCGGATACCAGAACAGAACTGGCGGCAGTGGTTATCAGGGAAACAGACCAGGTGGCTTCCGTTCTCCCGGTGCTGCAAGGCCAGGCTTTACAAACAGGGGAGAGTCCTCAACTCCGGTTACTTCTGATGCCAGAGGTGTAGCTAAAAAGCCATTTAAAGCGAAAAAGGCGGTTTATAGCAGAAAGGATAAAGAACAGTTATTTGATGAAAATAAATTCTTTGAAACAAGAAGAAAAGCGGAAACTCCGGTCAGTGTCGTTCCCAAGCAGATCGATATTATGGAAACCATTTCTGTTTCGGATCTTGCAAAGAAAATGAATCTTAAGGCGTCCGAGATTATTGCTAAATTGATGTCAATGGGCATGATGGTTACGATCACCCAGTCTATCGATGCAGATACTGCAACTTTACTGGCATCTGAATACGGGTGCGATGTGCATCTGGTAAGCCTTTATGATGAAACTGTTATTGACAGCGAGAAGGTAGCTGATACGGAATTGAAAAATCGTCCGCCTATTGTTACCGTTATGGGACACGTTGATCATGGTAAAACGAAAACTCTGGATGCAATACGTCATACAAATGTTGCGGCGGGAGAATTCGGAGGAATAACTCAGCATATAGGTGCTTATTCCGTTTCAACAGCAAAGGGGGCAATTACATTCCTCGATACACCTGGCCATGAAGCATTTACGATGATGCGCGCTCGTGGTGCACAGATTACCGATATTGTTGTGCTGGTTGTCGCCGCAGATGACGGTGTTATGCCTCAAACACTGGAAGCTTTACATCATGCGAAAGATGCTAAGGTCCCAATTATCGTCGCCGTAAATAAAATAGATAAGCCGGATGCAAATCCTGATCGTGTGCGTACACAGCTTTCAGAACAGGGACTTACTCCTGAAGACTGGGGTGGAGACACTCAGTATGTAAATATAAGTGCTCTCAAAGGACTCGGTATTGATGACCTTCTTGACGCAATTCTTCTTCAGTCGGAAGTTCTTGAATTGAAAACTCCGTGGGATTGCCGTGCAGAAGGCAAGATTATCGAATCCAGGGTTGATCAGGGACGTGGTGTCGTTTCTTCTGTGATTATACAGAGGGGAACGCTCCATACAGGTGATCCTTTTGTTGCCGGTATTTATTCCGGTCGTGTCCGTGCAATGTTTGATGACCTCGGGCAGAAAATTATGGAGGCAACTCCGAGTATGCCAGTTGAGGTTCTTGGTATGGAAGAAATGCCCAATGCCGGCGATCCCTTCCAGGTGACGGAGAATGAAAAATTTGCACGTTCTATTTCTTCAAAGCGTCAGGAACTGAAGCGGTTTGAAGATGCTAAGGCTGTAAAAAAAGTTACCCTTGACAATTTGTATCAGACAATTGATGCAAGTGAGGTAAAGGAACTTAAGGTTGTCATAAAAGCGGATCTTCAGGGATCCGCAGAAGCTCTTAAAACGGCATTGGAAAAACTGTCAACAAGGGATATACGTCTTGTGGTTATTCATTCTTCTGCCGGAGCTATCAATGAAAGCGATGTCATGCTTGCCGCAGCAGATTCGAATGCCATTATTATTGGTTTTAACGTACGGCCTACACCTAAGGCAAAACTGCTTGCTGAACAGGAAAAGGTTGATATAAGAAAATATAATATCATCTATAAGGCTGTTGAAGAGGTTACTCTTGCAATGGAAGGCATGCTCAAACCTGACACGAAGGAAGAAACAACGGGAACACTTGAAGTACGCAGTGTATTCAAGGTTCCAAAAGCAGGCCTTATTGCCGGCTGTTCTGTTACGGACGGCGTTATCAAACGAACCAGTATGGTTAATCTTATCCGTGACGGTATTGTCAAGTTTACCGGAAAGGTCTCATCTCTCAGACGGTTTAAAGATGATGCAAAAGAAGTACATATGGGGTATGAGTGCGGCGTAGGGCTTGAAAATTGTCAGGATATACAGGTCGGTGATCAGCTTGAAGCATTTGAATATGTTGAAATAGCCAGAAAACTTGGTGAAACTCTCGTTGACGAGAAGGCAGACGCGGAAAAGAAGGAAGCTGAACGGGAGGCTGCTGCAAAAGCGAAGGCTGCAGAAAAGGCTGTGCAGGAGCAGGAGATTGAGGCTTTGGAAAAGGCTGCTGCAAAAGCAAAAAAAGCAAAAAAAACAAGGACTGCGGGTCCTAAAAGAGAAGTAGCAGCAGGTGTTTCACCAAAGGATACTGTTATAGCAAAAGTTGCTGATACAACAGAAGAACAATAATGGGTGAGTATAGATTGATAAGGCTTGGAGAGCAGTTGCGCGGTGAAATTGCGCAGCTGATTCTCTTGCAGCAAATTAAGGATCCCCGTGTTTCGACATTTCTGACAATAAACCGGGTTGAAATTGCGGGTGATCTGGCTTATGCTAAAGTATATGTTTCGAGTTTTCTTCCCGAAAATCAGACGGAAAGAGGTGTCGAAGGGCTTAACAATGCAGCCGGATTCATACAAACGGCGATTGCAAAAAAACTTCATATACGGCAGTTTCCGAAGCTTACTTTTCTGCTTGATAAGAGTTCAAAAGAAGGGTTCGATATGGTTACAAAACTGAACAAACTGGAAGCGGAGGAAAATGCTGCTCAAAACAGCGGAAAATAGTATTCCTGAAAAAATCTCGGGGATAGTTTTGTATGCAAAACAACCCGGGGTTACCAGTTTTTCTTCATTATATACGATAAAACATATACTGGGTACTCATCAAGTCGGACACACAGGTACGTTGGACTGTTTTGCCAGCGGTCTGCTTGTTGTATGTGTCGGTTCTCTTACAAAATTTTCTGCGCTTATAACTGCTTTTGATAAAGTTTATGAAGCAGTTATTGCTTTCGGTTCTGAAACGGATACGCTTGATCCATCAGGAACTGTTATAAGAACTGCCGGATTACCTGAATGTACTTGTTTTGAAGAAACCCTGAAACGTTTTACCGGTGTTATTATGCAA
>DCFS01000056.1:0-4312 GCA_002319875.1 Treponema sp. UBA1798
AGACAAAATATTCGAAGTCTTTTGTATTGAAGATGCAGTCTGTATGAAATATTCGTTTTCAAAACCACCGGTAGAAATAAAACA
Source organism: Treponema sp. UBA1798 (assembly GCA_002319875.1). Lineage (GTDB taxonomy): Bacteria > Spirochaetota > Spirochaetia > Treponematales > Treponemataceae > Treponema_D. Next base: position 85 of record DCFS01000056.1, read on the forward strand.
GTAACGTACTGTTATCCGTTAGTCTTGATGGATACGCTGATTTAGCTTTTGTGCGGTAACAGCGTACCCATTAAAACGCATTTTCGGCAGTAAGGTTTTTAAGCCACCGTTCTTTTCTCAGCCAGAGGCTTGCTATGGTCAGTTTGACAAAATCGGACAATTTTATTACTGCATACAGTGCTACCGGACCAAGCGGCGTGAAATACGTCATGGCGAACATGCCGGGGACGACGATAAACGCGTTCGTAATAAGATCTACCAGAGCCCCCATCATTGCATCCCCGCCGGTCCGGGACACCGCAAACTGTGCGTTAATGTAACACCAGAGTGGCATATATGCTGAAGCGGTAAAGACAAGGCCTTGTGCTACGGAACGGGATGCCTGACTCAAATTGGCAAATACAAAAGGGATAAGCAATACGCTGGCACATCCGGCTATTGCAAAAAAAATACCATAAATGAAGGTCCCGCTCAGAATCCAGCCTTTTTGTGTACGGGCTTCCTTCAGGTTACCGGCCCCAAGCGCACCACCCATAAGAACACCGGTCGCGGTAAAAATTCCGCTGAAACTGATGAAAAACAGGTTTGCAATGGCAAAACCGGCAGCCATGCCGGATACGATTTCAGCTCCTCCCCGGCTGTTGTAAAGTGCGGTAGTAACCGTTTCTGAAAGTATCCATGCCATTTCAGAAACAAGAATCAGTCCCGATTTTGAAAGTATCGCCCGGAACAGTTGCAGCCGTACATGGAAAATATCCCGCAGCCGGGAATAGAAATCAGGTTTTACCTTATTTATATAGAAGATAAAAACTAACATTTCGATAAAGCGTGCAAGAATTGTCGCAAGAGCCGCTCCGGCAACCTCGAGACGTGGTGCTCCGAAATTTCCGTAGATGAGAATATAATTACCCGCAGTATTTACCAGTGTCGCGATGACTGAGATAATCAGGGGAATGCGCACTTTTCCCGTTTCACGCAGGGAAGACGCAATAACGGTAGAAATGGTCATCGGAATCCATGTCCATGCGATAATCCTTTCATATCGTACCGCCTGCTCAAGTATAAGGCTGTGTGCGCTGTTTCCCTGCACCATAAGTGCCAGCACCGGACCGGGATTTATGAGGCAGAAAACCATATATAGAATTCCGGAAAACACGCAAACCAGTAGTTTATACCGGAAGACCTGCTGCATGCCACCTTTATCGCGGGCACCGTTGTACTGGGACATAAAAATGCCGCCGGAAGCGCACATAGCGTTATTGATAAAGACCAGAAAGATAAAGTTAATCTGTCCGGCTATGTTGACGCCGGACATTTTGATATCCCCAAGGCCTGCAACCATAAAGTTGTCGATAAGCGATACCATATTCTGTATGAGCATCTGAGCCATTACCGGCAGCGCCAGAGAGAGTGCTTTTTTATAGAAAGAGGACGGCCCCAGTTTCATAATCACTTACTATAGCATATAAAATTCATGCAGGGAATAGAGCTTGGGGGGGCATACTCTAACTAACACCTGATATATTCGCGTTGTAACGAACTTGTATCGGGTTCAGATCTGCCGACGCCGTTGCATTCACAGCCGCATAAATACCGTCACTGTCGGAAACAACTTTTCTGCCGGTCAGATCTCTTTGCTCTCGTATGAGATTCGATACAGCGGATACAATTTTTACGGATTCTGGTTTTTGGAATTTAATTTCTGCAGACAGTCATACAATGCGGTTTTGCCATCTTTGTCTGCAATGAAATGAACTGCACCCGTATCCGCGACAGAAACTGCATGTATCGCATCGAAAGATTCGTTTCCCGGATCTCCATCGATCATGAGATATTCTTTTCCTTCAGCACCCGTAAGCACTGCAATATTTCTGCCACAGTCGTTACAGCCGTCAGGTATCCGGAAACCGGAAAAACGGGGAACATTATTCCGTCCCATCCGGAAAAATGTTTTGGAAATCTGTTCAGGGTCTTTTTTAGAGGGGAACGAAAGCTGAGCCAGCGGAAGGCCGCCGCCGCTGAAATCGATATGATACTTGAATCCGGAATACCGTAAATAATCTGCTGATATATCGGATTCTGAAAACTCTCCCAGTGAAATCTCTGTGAATTCAGTTATTTTTTGTATCACCGGATGCCCGTTGACAGCTATCTGCATATTCAGTAAAAATAACCTTTTTGAGGTCTCCATCCCAAGCAACAACTTCTGCAAGGCTGCCTCAGATGCAGTGTTTTTCTTATCTCTTTTGATAATAATTGGTGTTCCGAACGTTATTATAGAGGTAAAATCCGGGGAAATAGAATACGCAAAAAGGTTTTTAGGAGCCCGGATCTTCCTGCCCCGAAGGAAAAACGGTCTGCCTTTTTCGTGAAAAAAAAGACTTCGGGCTGCAAGCAGTTTTTTCTCATCGTGTGTATCGTCTTCATCGGGAAGAAAAGACTCTTCTTCCCGTATCCCTTCGAAATCACTATAGTAATAGTGAATTCTTAAAATCTGATGAGTGCCGAAACTAAACGAATAGTATTTTAGACCGGCTGAAGGCATATGCACTGTTGAATCCGGGGAGAAAACATCCTTTATGGCAATGCTGCCAGAGTCCTCTATACCGTAAACCAGCCTGCTGCCGTCAGGACTGAAGGTCAGTCCCCGAATTGAATTATCTGTTGTAAGTTTTTTCTGACCATTTACAAAAAGAACTTGCGTCTCTATTCTGCCGTCTTGCTCTCTGAGCATGGCGTAGTCCTTTCCGTTTTGACAGAGGACAAGTATTGAATCCGGGGGAATCGGAACCTGCCCTGTTCCGGTAATAAGGAACCGGGAATCGTCATCATTACAGTATTGGCAAAAAAAATTACCGGCATCAGGTCCGGCAATCGTTTCTATGGCTGATTCACTGGTAAATTTCCTGCCGGAAGGATACAGCAGATATTCATTTTCGTCTTTTTTATTTTGCATAAGGAAAAAAGGTTCCATAGTTCCGCTGTCTGCTTTCTGCAGTGCAGAAGACACAATTGTATATCCATCCGGCAAATCCACTACGGCAATTTTTCTTGCGGTTGTAGAAATTTTTTTTGTCCCGGACAAGCCGCATGCAGACAATAGTACAATCCAGATAAAACCAGCGAAAAAAGAAGAACGATGTAACACGGTATTTCTCCGAAGAAAATAATTTTTTATCCACTAAAGCAATTACGAAAGTCAAAAAAGTTTTGTAATTGATCTTTTACACAGGTAAGCGTGTTTTAAGCACTTACCGTGAAATTCTTATATGACAAAGTATATAATATGGGTATTCATCTGTCCACCCGATTGTATTATTTTAAGGAACTCACGAGTATAATGGTAATGCTGATAAATTTGCGACAGACTGATCGGTATACCCAGAGATTTCGAGATCATACCGTTTGCTTTTGCAGGAATAATGTCTTATACTTATAGTAACTGAAGTATAAGTTACATCTTTTTGATGTGCGGTTACTGCAGGTACCTATTTTTTACAGGAGGTTTGTATGGCTGAAAAGTTTTCTGTTAAATTCTACATCTGCAAGCATTGCGGAAATATTGTAGGCATGATTCATGCTTCCGGTGCACCGATTATCTGCTGCGGTGAACCGATGCAGGAACTGAAACCGAATACTACCGATGCTGCTCAGGAAAAACATGTTCCTGTCGTAACGGTCAAGGGAAATAAAGTAGAAGTAAAAGTCGGTGCCGTCGCCCATCCCATGGTAGAGGATCACTGGATCCAGTGGATCTACATAGAGACAGAGAACGGTGGACAGCGCAAGATCCTGAACCCCGGTGATAAACCGGAAGCAGTATTTGCCCTCGAAAATGATAAAATCATCGCTGCCTATGCTTACTGCAATAAACACGGTTTATGGAAAGCCGATGTATAGAAACGATGTAATTTAAGGATTGCGTCTCAATGAGATAGAGGTGTTTCCCCGGTAATGGTATCGCCGTACCGGGTAGCCCCTCGAATATCTTCACTGCTTCGCCAGAAATCGTGCTACCTCCCCGATTCCTTTTGCATTGGTATCGAGGAAGTCCTTATACCCGCAATAATTTTCTTTTTCATTCAGGTACATGGCATACTTCATCCTGGGGCAGCCCCCTCCGCAAAAAGAACGATAGGAACATTTTTTACAAAGTCCGGAAGTCGTCCGCTCCCGTTCCGTAAAAGCCTTCGCGGTACCGCAGGATATCAGATCTTTGATGCTGTCC
>DCFS01000056.1:4613-8680 GCA_002319875.1 Treponema sp. UBA1798
TAAACGCTGCCGTCTGCTTCTACGACAAGTTGAGGCTGGCAGGTACCGGTAAAACCGCAGGCAGAAACGATATGCTTTGTAAGCAGATTAAAGATATCATCAAAAAATTTAACGCTCACATACTTTCCCTGTTCCAGATCATATTTCCAGAGTGGAAAAAGCGTATTGTAAAATGATGCAAACTGTCTGGGCCTGAGCGCCATACTCTGCTGCCCGGAATGTTTCAGGTCGTCCAGACAGGGAATAAACTGTATATAGCGGATTCCGTTGTGTCTGATAAAATTCCATATTCTGCGGGGATTTGCGGCGAGCGTACCGGTTAAAACTGAAAGAATATTATATTCGATATGAAACCGGTCGAAAAGTTCTTTTGTCTGCACAATTCTGGAAAATGTTCCCCGGCCCAGTGCATCAACTCTGTATGCATCATGAAATGGCTGATCTCCGTCCAGAGAAAGTCCCGCCAGAAACTGTTTTTCGGCAAGAAACCGGCACCATGTTTCATCGATGACCAGACCGTTTGTCTGGATGGAAAAATGGTAACGGACTGCACGATGGAGCTGTTCGACAGTAGAAACAAAATGCATGAAATAATCCAATCCGGCCATTGTCGGTTCACCGCCCTGAAATGCGAATGTGATTTCGTCGTCACCGTGCAGACTCTCAAACACACATCCGATCATGCGTTCCGAAGTTTCTCTGCTCATGATTCCGTAGGAGCGCACGCTGCGCAGTGTACTGACGTCTGCATAAAAACAGTACGTACAACGCATATTACAGAGCGACGAGGCCGGTTTAATCAGTATAGTGATATGCTGCATTGATAGTCCTTTCAGGGTATTTATATAGACGACTGCGTTTTCAAAAGAAGCCGGCTCTTAAAAGTAGTTTTATGGATTATAAATAATAGGAAAGAAAAAGGCAAGAAAGCGCTTATTCGCGCGGAGGGTTTATTACCCCGCCCCTTGGGGCGTATGAAGGGGTAGTAAATCCCGACTGCAATACCTATAGAGAACTCCATACCTCGACGCTTGCGTCGAGGTTGGTGATTCATTTTCACTTTGTGCACGCAACCCATTTTGTGATATAATTCAGAAATCGTCAGTATGGAAATGGAATATGATTGAAAATGAAAAAAGAATTCTGAATATACTTGCACATTCAGAAGCGCTGTCCAAGCGTGAAATTGCGGCTGCTCTGGGAATCAGCTGGGCGACTGTTGTGAAAATTACAAAACGTTTTGAGCAGTCCGGAATCATTACGTTCGCAGGCAGACCGGAACGGAAAAATGTTCAGGGAATTGATTCTGCTGTTTTTAAACTGACTCCAGGTAATCCTGCTGCTGTCGGTATCGATGTAGGATATGAGAAAACTGTTGTTATCGTAACAGATTTGTGCAATACAATATTGTATAATACAGTTATTCAAAATCCTCCGTTTAACAGTATTACCGACTTTTTTCTTTTTATTGAAAAAACTGTCGCAGATACTCTGTCTTCCTGCAGGAAAAAATATTCAATTCAGGGGATCGGAATCGGAATTCCTGCTTTTATTCTTCCCGGAGAGCGGAATGTATCCGGTCAATTACGGTCATATCTTTCGGCGGCAGTTCCACTGACAGTCTGTGTTGACAGAAATATAAGAGGATACACACTGTATAAGCGATTTATCGACAATTCAGTAAAAAATTTCATTACTATTACAATACGTACAGGAATCGGACTCGGAATTATACTGAATAATACGCTATATAGAGGTGAGTCAGGTTTGGCCGGGGAACTCAGCCACGTACCGGTCAGCGGCCTTACCGGGCTTTGTCGCTGTGGTCAGCATGGATGTCTTGAGACGGGATTGAATTCTTCGATTTTGAAGGATGATTATAGGACCCTTGCAGAAAAACTTGGTATGAACAGGGAAGAATCTGATCAGATTTCCATATTAATGGATCTTGCTTCCTCCGGAAATGAAGATGCCCTTCAGATTCTCAGAAAACGGGGACATATTCTGGCACAGGCCCTTGTGCCTCTCCTTTTGATACTTGATGTTTCAAAGGTTGTTGTTGCAGGCAACTTTGGTAAAAATGGAAAGGTGTTTACCGACATGGTTTATGCTTCTTTATCTGATATGCTGTCTTCCCGTATCAGTTACAATATCCATTATGAAGAACTTCAATTGTTTGATTTTGCACGTGGAGCGGCACATCTGTTTTTACAGGAATTGTATTCATAAAAACCTTTCAATAACAATATAACACGCTGCCTATGACGAGGTGTGTTATTACTCGTGTTTCCTGCCGGCAGGCCGTTAACTGATTTCACGGGAAAAAAGTTTTCTCTATATTTTTGTATTGTTATTTTCTGATGCATATATTTTTCTTGACAGATTATTATATCACCTTATAATATATTACAGTGTTTCATTATTTAGAGGATTAAGAATAAATCGTAGTATGGTAACGAATGCTGTCGTAAAAATTCGTAACAGGGGGAGAATGTGCCAAAAAATCAGGACCCGGTATACAAAAATAAACAAAAGCCGCTTACGGAACGTGTCGCCGATCTGCTTTCCCGTATGACACGCGAAGAGAAAATAGCGCAGTTATGCAGCGATTTACCGGTGAGTTTTGTTGAAAACGGTAATGTTAAACTCGACGAGATCAGAAAGAAATTTCATGCGGGGCTTGGACGGATTACCCAGTATACGACGTTAGGACTGATTTCTTCTGCTTCGATTGCAAAAATGACAAATGAGATCCAGCATTTCTTTGTGGATGAGACGCGGCTGGGGATTCCGGTTCTTTTACAGGGAGAGAATCTATGCGGATATCCCGGTGCCGGAGGAACGCTGTTCCCTGCAATGATCAATGTTGCCTCGACTTTTCATCCTGAGCTGGCGGAAGAAATGGCCCGAATCATTTCTTCTGAAACGAAAGCTGTCGGTATCCGGCAGGCTTTGAGTCCGGTTCTTGATGTTTCGCGTGATCCCCGCTGGGGGAGAACCTATGAAACGTTCGGCGAAGATCCGTACCTCATTTCCCAGATGGGTATTCATTATGTTCGCGGGATGCAGAAAAAGAAAACGGATGGTGTGATTGCTACGGGGAAACATTTCCTGGGATATGCGGAGACTCAGGGAGGACTTAATATGACAGCCTCCAGAATAGGAAACAGAGAACTATACGAAGTGTTCGCTGTTCCGTTTGAAGGCGCGATTAAGGAAGCTGGTCTTGATTCTGTCATGTCCTCATATTCTGAAATCGACGGAATTCCCGCTGTTGCCAACAGAGAGATTATTACCGGACTGTTACGGAAGACGATGGGATTTGAAGGAGTTCTGGTATCCGATGGTGCGGCTGTCCAGAAGCTTTTTGATTATCAGAAGATAGGAAAGACCTATGCGGAAGCAGGTTTTCTGGCATGCAGGGCCGGGTGCGATACTGAGATGCCTGTAGGAAATGCGTTCCGGCATCTGGGTGAATATATTGACAGCGGTATGTTAACCGGGGAACGTCTTGATGAAGCTGTCTGCCGGGTATTGACAACTAAATTTGAATACGGACTGTTTGAGCATCCTTATGTTGATGAAGAAGCCGCTACACTTTCTTTGTCGGCAGAAACCAGTTGGAATCTGGTACAGACAATAACCGATGAGTCTCTGATTCTGCTGAAGAATGATAATAAAATCCTTCCATTAAAGCGGGGAAAAAAACTTGCCGTTATCGGACCTCACGGTGGCAGTCTTCGTGATCCGATCAGCGGGTATACCTATCCTGCCTATGTGGAAATGTTCATAGCCGCAAATAAAGGTTCGGATGATGCTACTGTCAGTTTTAACGGAATGGCTGATGAAGCATCCAACAGCAGAAAGCAGAATGGAGAGCAGGCACAGACACCCTTTACCATTGCTGTCTTCAGCGAACAGGAACAAAGCCGGATGACGGATATGGATCGGATATACCGTGGACAATATCATGAAAAAACACTTGTGGAATGTCTTTCCGGATATACGGATATCGTGTATGAAAAAGGCTGTGATATTACCGGAAATTCAAAATCCGGTTTTAATGC
>DCFS01000308.1 GCA_002319875.1 Treponema sp. UBA1798
CTGGTTTCCTGTTCGGAAGAGAGTACCCACTTCAAAGCCAAAAGCATCGAACAGATTTATGCAAAAGAAGGACGGCCTGTTCAGGTCAGAACAGTCAAACCTGAAACCTTTTCTGCATATCTGAAATATCCCGCGGATTTCCGTGCAAGGACGCAATCAACGGCATACGCAAAACTGAGTGACGTTGTCCGGAACGTTTACGTAAAAGTCGGCGATCATGTCAAACGGGACCAGATCGTCATGGGATTTTCTCTCGACAATTCAGCCTACCAGCAGGCAAAGCTTTCCTTCGAAAATGCAGAAGCAGCTTACAACAGAACCACGGCTCTTTACGCAGCAGCGGGAGTATCGCGGCAGGACTTCGATAATACACGGACACAGTACGAACTTGCAAAAGAAAATTTCAAATCCGTGGGAGAAATGATTCAGATAAAAGCTCCGATCGACGGTTTTATAACCCAGCTGAATGTGCGGATCTCTTCCAATGTAAACCCGGGAGACCCGCTTTTTACCGTGTCAAATCAGGACGGATTTGAGGCATATTTCTACGTAGGAGCGGATGAGATAGATAACATACGGACAGGAGAAAGGGCCGTCATTGAAGGAAAAAACGAAACCATCGAAGGGCGCGTTACGGAAGTTTCCCTTATTATGGATCCGGTCAGAAAAGCATTTCCTGTCAAAGCTTTTTTCGCAGGAAAACCGAAAACACTGGTAAGCGGTATGAGTGTTGATATTTCCGTAGAAGCCTACCGAAACGACCAGTCTGTCATCGTAAATCAGAAGGAACTGGTACGCGAAGGTGGCATATGGGTTGCCTATATCGTAAAAGACGGAAAGGCCGTAAGGAAAGAATTAGTAACAGGACATGAACAGGGACTGAAATATGAAATAGCAGGCGGGCTTACAGCCGGAGATGTCCTTGTCACTGAAGGAGCACAGAATCTTTCAGACAGAGAAAAAGTAAAAATTACAGAAACACAACCGGAAAAGCAGGGGGAATAACCGTATGAATATTGTAGATTTATCCATTAAGCGGCCGATTATGATTTCCATGGGACTGGTCGCTCTGGTATTGTTCGGAATTATGGCATACTTTACGCTTCCGCTGAGCCTGCTGCCAACGCTGAAAATTGCATCGATAACCGTACAGACTGTCTATGCAGGAGCGAGTCCTCAGGTCATAGAAATGCAGATTTCAAAAAAAATAGAAGATGAAGTATCTGCCATCAGTGAAGTCGATACCATCCAGTCATATTCCATGGACAGCGTTTCTATTGTATCCATAGATTTTAAATACGGGAAAGATGAAAACCTGGCTCTTCAGGAAGTAAAGGACAAAGTCGACGCTATCAGGTCCACGCTGCCTGACAGTGCGGAAAAACCGGTTATTTCTAAACTTAGTATCGCCAGTATGAGCCCCGTAATGAGTATTATTCTTGAAGGAAATATGAGTCCGACAGAACTGTATACATTCGCGTCAAACACGGTAAAGGACCGGTTTGCGCAGGTTACCGGAGTCGGAAGTATAAACATTATGGGTGGATCAAAAAGAGAGATACGGGTAAACATAGACCGTTCAACCGTATATGAACGCGCAATTCCCGTCACCCAGATAGGAAGTATCCTTGCTGCGGCAAATATAGAACTGCCGGGCGGAAATTTCACTTATGAAAACCGGGATATTCCCGTTCAGATGAAAGGAAATTTCACCAGCCTTGACCAGATAAAAAACATGGACGTACCCACGGGAACAGGTATTTTCAAACTGCGCCAGATAGCGGACGTAAAAGATTCGAGTAAAACAGTAAGAATACGGACCATCCTGCTCGACAAAAAAACAGGTACTCGAATTGAAAATGCCGTACTGCTGCAGGTAATAAAAAACCCAAGCGCCAATACAGTAGACGTAGTCAACGGTATCAGAAAACAGCTTCCTGTAATTGAAGAAATGAATGACAACCAGATACATTTTAAAATAGTAAAAGAAGATGCTACATACGTACAGGATTCTGTCGACGATACGCTTTCGAATGTTTACATGGGCATTCTTTTTACCGGCATCGTACTGCTCATATTTCTTCACGATCTCAGATCGACACTCATCATAGCACTCGCCATGCCTTTTTCCATCGTTGCGACATTTCTCGTTATGAAATCCATGGGAATAGGACTGAACCTGCTTTCGCTTATGGGGCTCTCCAGTGCGACGGGAACTCTCGTATCGAACTCGGTCGTAGTTCTGGAAAATATATTCCGCTACCGCAACGAGGGACTTGACCGTAAAGAAGCGGCATCACGAGGAACAAAAGAAGTTCTTGTCGCAGTATTCGCTTCAACGCTGACAAATGTAGCTGTATTCGTTCCGCTGGGCAGTATTTCAAGTATCATGGGTCCCGTCCTCGCAAACTTTGCCTATACAACGGTCATTTCTACAGTATTTTCTATTATAGTCTCCTTTACGCTTACGCCGCTTATGGCAGCGCGCATCCTGCCGGAAAAACCGAAGGCTCCCGGGAAACTGAGCCTTGCCATCGAGTCTGTTTTCAAAAAATGGGAGGTATGGTATGCGGAAACCCTTGCCTACGCAATCGGCAGCCGCCGCAAAGCATGGATCACCATCGCAGGAACCGTCGTACTGTTCGCTGTATGCATAGTAACCGTACCGCTGATCGGTTTTGAGCTGTTGCCGACGACCGACGGCGGAAAACTGCAGATAAATGTCGAACTTCCGCAGGGGAACGACCTTGAAGCAACTGCAGTACTTCTTAAAAAAATAGAAACAAAAGTTGCTTCACATAAAGAAGTCGAATCTGTGGAAACAGTACTTGGTTCTCTCGGGACGCTCGATCAGGACGTAAGCGTCGGACAGATGAACGTATACCTGGTACCAAAAGACAAACGGAAAACAAGCAGTATGGTATTCGCTCCGGCACTTGCACGGGAACTGGCTGATATTGCCGGACCTAAAATACGTGTATCGTCCGTATCGGAAATCACCATAGGAAGCGCTACGTCGTCAGGTCTGGACCTCTATCTGAAAGGTGAAAATACGGAAAATCTCCAGAAATATGCAAACGCCATCCGGACAAAAATGAACGCTATTCAGGGAATTACAAATACATCGCTCAGTTCAAAAGACGGCAAACAGGAACTGGACTTTGTTCCTGACAGAAAACAGCTGTCCGAAGACGGTCTTACCGTCCAAGATGTAGCACTGACGCTGCGTGCGTCGGTCGATGGTCTGGTTACTTCAACTTATAAAGACAACGGAAAGGAATACGATATACGCGTGTCTGTGAGCGGCGGATCATTAAAGGATATTTCTGATATAAAGAATATCCCGGTTGTATCGCAGGCCGGAGTCTACCCTGTTTCCCGGTATGCAAGCGTCGCATTCAACAGCGGTACGAGCAAGATCATGCGCACCGACAAAGTCAGGACTATCGAAATTACCGCTGACATTCTGCCCGGTTACAGCGCAGGAAATATGCTGAACAAGGTACTGCCGGTTATAGACAGCATGAATCTCCCGGCAGGATATTCTGTACAGCAGGGTGGAATGACAAAACTGATGAATGAAACCATCCGCGATCTGCTCATCGTATTTGCCATCGCCGTAATTCTGACATATATGCTCCTTGCAGCGACACTGGAAAGTCTCGTACAGCCGCTTTTTATTCTTTCGACTGTTCCGCTCTCGCTGATCGGAGCAATACTTATCTGCCTGATCACCGGCGCAATACTGAATATTGTTGCGATGCTCGGAGTCATCATGCTGGTCGGCATCGTTGTAAACAACGCTATTCTTATCCTGGATTACTATAACCAACTCAAACGGGAATCCGGTATGCCAGCAGAGCAGGCACTTGTGAAGGCCTGTTCCATGAAACTCAAAGCCATTCTGATGAGCAATATTGCCATAATCCTCGGCATGCTGCCGATGGCACTCGGTCTCGGTGCTTCAGGTGCGGAAATGAGGCAGCCCATGGGTCTTGTCATTATCGGGGGTATTGTGTCATCGACGCTGATGACGCTGTACATCATACCGGCACTTGAATATCTCGCGTCCGGCAACAGAAAAAAGAAGATACCGGATACCACCGGGGAGAATGTATAAAATGAATAACCTGAAAATTATGTTTATTGCAGCCGGACTTTTCCTGTCGGCAGTTGCAGACTGCCTGTATCCGGAAGAATACAATCTTGAAAAATATCTTTCTTCTGTCGAACAGAACAACAGGGATCTTCAGATAGCCAGAAAGAATGCCGATGCAGCCGGAGAAACGGTACGGCAGGCTTTTGCGGCACTGATCCCATCCGTAGGCGTATCCGGCGGATATACGCGAAACCTCAAGGATGTAAAAGAGCCGACTGCGGTATATGCGTACGATGCAGGACTGTCCGGTATCTATCCATTACACTACGAAGATGTCGATTCGAATTATGATAACGAGCTGCAGGTGGCTCTGGGTGTCAGCCAGAGTCTGTACGATCCTGCCGCCGCTGCAAATTATGAGCAGGCAAAAAAAAACCGTGATATACAGCAGACGGCAGAAGACTATACCCGGCAGAGTCTTCTTACGGCAGCAAAAAAGTTGTACGCACAGGTGCAGCTGCTTGACGCAATAGTCACAGTACGTAAAGAGACCGCAGAAACCTCAGAAGCGGTATACCTGAGTATCGAAAAAAAATACAACGCAGGAACGGCAACGGAACTGGACCTGCGGATGGCGGAAGTCGACTGGAAAAACGATATTTCTGCAGAGGCAGAAGCGGAAAAAAACGCAGCGCTCGGATTAATGGCTCTCAAAACTCTGGCAGGACTTCCTCAAAACTGCGATATGTCTCTCAATGAAAAAACTGAAACAGTTCCCGCTCTTCCGCAGGAAAATAATATGTCTGAAGTTCTGGCTGCACGCACCGATTACAGGATTACGCTGCTGTCAAAGGACATGGCTGACCTTATATACAAAAGTTCGCTTACCGGTTTCCTGCCGACAGTTACCGGTAGTTTTACGCTCGCATACGGACAGTACGGCGGATACGAAGGAAAAGACGACTGGGACGCATATGACTATACAGCTGCACAGCTTGGAATAAAAATAGCGCTGCCGTTATTTACCGGAGGATACCGTCCTTCAAAAGTAAAAGAAGCGGAAATCGGAAGGGAAACGGCACGGCTCCAGATACAGAAAAAGAAAGATGAAATAGAACAGGATCTGGTATCGGCACAGCTCAGGATGAAAGAATCATCCAGAAAAATTGAATCAGCCCGGGCACTTGCAGATGCTTCACTGCGGGCATCGTCGCTGGCCCGTATCGCTTTCGAAAACGGACTTGGGACTCAGCTTGCAGTATCACAGGCAAACACCAATACGGCACAGGCGAAGCTGAACCTTCAGAATGCCATCTATGAATACAGGACGGCATACTACGACTGGGAATCGGCAAGCGGAAAAGTACCGTAAACGCTGATGACACAGTGCGGTAAAAGCAGCATTGCAGCAACTACGGTATATTTTGTATAATAATGAAATGAACACCGTAGAACCTGTTAGTTTTTTTTCCGCAACTGTTCCGGATCTGCCGGAAATATTCGGACTGTATAAAGCTGCGATTGCACATCTTGACGAATGCGGTATGCATTTCTGGGATTTTTCATGGTATCCGGACGCAGAGGTTCTTACTGCAGACCAGAAGCAGGGAGACCTCTATGGTGTCCGTGACAGCGTAACAAAACGGATCGCTGCGTGCGTGGTACTGAATACCGAGTACGATGAACAGTATGATAATGCCCAATGGGAATATCCGTCCGACCGCCCGCTTATCATCCACAGGCTCTGCATACATCCCGACTTTCAGAATAGAGGGCTCGGAAAAGCCGTCATGCAGGCAGCTGAAACCTGGGGCAGGAAACGCGGTTTTACGGTAATCAGGCTGGACGCATACTCCGGGAACCCGGCTTCTCTCGCACTGTACGGACATCTCGGTTTCCGGAAAGCGGGTGAAGCAAACTGGACGAAGGGCACGTTCTGGCTTATGGAAAAAAATCTGAATCAGAAAACAACTGTGTAAGGCGTCTGATTCCGGTGCTTACATTCTTACTCATACCCGGTTTTACATATATTTTACCGCTGCATTTAAAATATTTGAGGCCGTCCCATATTTCTGAGACAGCCCCGTTTTTATGTTAACAGTATTTATACAGAAACGTTTGCAGGCGGTTAATATCTTTATTCTTTGATCACATAATGATTAGCAGCTTCAGCCATAGCCTTTTCACTCAATTCCTGTCCTATTCCCGGCAGTTCAGGTACCGTCAAATCTCCGTTTACCGGCATGTAATCATACTTACCCAGGTCACGCATATCCTTTTTTATGGCTCCCTCATGAATTTCATGAATAATGAAATTAGGTATTACTGTCTCAACCTGCATAGAAGCAGCAGTTGCTATCGGGCCGCCACAGATATGAGGTTGAACTGCAGCATCATAGATATTCGCCATATCACTGATTTTTTTAGTCTCTGTAATACCGCCTGTAATACAGAGGTCAGGCTGGATAACCTGTAATGCATGTTTTTCCAGAAATTCACGGAAGCCCCAACGTGTATAAATACGCTCACCGCTTGCAATCGGAATTTCAAGACTTCTATGAATCTCAAGCATAGAATCAACATTCAGCGGGTGTACAGGCTCCTCATAATAATAAATATTAAGATCCTTCAGCTTTTGCCCCAG
>DCFS01000350.1 GCA_002319875.1 Treponema sp. UBA1798
AGGCCTTGATCCGTGCGATATTGAAGCCGTTTATTGGGCGATGGGGAAATCACAGGCACATGCTCCATCCGGTAAAACTGCGATAGATATAGCCTGCTATGATCTTCTCGGTAAAAAAGCCGGCTTGCCGGTGTATAAGCTGCTCGGAGGTTTGAGTAATACTATTGAAACTGATATTACGGTAGGGATCGACAAGCCTGACGTAATGGCACAGAAAGCGCAGAATTGGGTAAAAAAAGGTTTTAATACCATAAAAACAAAGGTTGGTACCGGTTTAAAAGAAGATATCGCCCGTGTAAAGGCTATCAGGGAAGCTGTCGGTTCCGGCGTGAAAATCCGTGTCGATGCCAATCAGGGATGGTCCGCAAAGGAGGCTGTTCAGATTATTGAACGGCTTAACGAGTTTGACCTGGAACTTGTAGAACAGCCGGTTAAGGCATGGGATTTTGAAGGTCTTGAATATGTTACAAAAAACTCGGATGTTCTGATCATGTCAGATGAAAGCTGTTTTACGGCAACGGATGCGTTCCGTCTTGCACAGCGGCACGCTGTGGATGTGCTTAATATAAAACTTATGAAATGCGGCGGCATCAGAGAAGCGCTTAAAATCAACGCTGTCTGCGAAAGTGCCGGAATTCAGTGTATGCTTGGCTGCATGGTGGAAGAATCTAATGTCGGCGTCACCGCCGCTGCAAGTCTTGGTGCTGCCCTGAAGAATATTACCCGGGCAGATCTTGATGCCATGTTCAGTCTGAGCGATCTGCCTTTCAAAGGCGGCGTTGAGATAAAGAACAGCAACAAGCTGGTACTTCCTGAAAAGCCGGGATTCGGTTTTATCGGTCTGGAGCCGTCAAAATGATGAACGCATTACCGGAAACGTTTGACCGTGATTTCAGCGGCCTTGTTGCACAAGTCATGGAAGCCGGGCATGCGGCGGGGCTTGCAGCGCTTATTGTCGACCGCGGAGGAAATATCCGCTACGAGCACTATTTCGGCTTCCGCGATCAGGATAAAAAACTGCCCATAGACCGTAATACGGTCTTCGGCCTGGCATCAATTACCAAGTCCTTTACGACGCTGGCTGTCATGCAGCTTGCCGAACAGGGAAAGATACGGCTTGACGATCCGGTAAGCAGTTATATTCCTTCTTTTACAAACAGAAACCGTGCCGAAATTGTTGAGATCCGTCATCTGCTGTCGCACAGCGGAGGGTACTTCCCGCTTCCGAGAATACTGATAGATGATGTTGCCCGCCGGATCGGCGTTTCAGAAGAAAAGGACGGTGATTTTGCGTATCTGGAAAGCCTTGCTCTGGCTGGTGTCCGGGAGGTCGCAGAACGGCTGGATTCTCAGACTAATCTGACCGGATATCCGGGCGAACTGCTGAGTTACTGCAATGACGGATACGCACTGCTGTCGGATATCGTCCGGACTCAGGGGGACTGCGCATCGTTTGCGGAATACCTTGAAAAGCATATACTTGCACCGCTGGGTATGGACAGGAGCGGCTGCAGTTTTATAGTCCCTGCGCGTGATATAAACGCAAGTATCCTGTACAGTTACGAAAAGGACGGGACGCTCCGTGCTGACCGCGATTATCATAACGACGCATTTGTACTGAATGGCGGCGGCGCAATGAAGTCAACCCCTGCGGATATGGCAAAGTATATCTGTATGTATCTGAACCGGGGGACAGGACTTAGCGGAAATCAGATCGTTTCTCCTTCTTCTATTTACGAAATGTGCAGACCCCGCCAATACATGTCACCGCACGTCGATTACGGTTATGGTATTGAGCGGATGACTTCCGGATTGTTTTATATGTACGGTCATGGCGGAAGTCTGCCCGGGGTTTCTTCGGAATTCCTGTGGTCCGATGATCTTGATGCCGGGGTTATTATTCTCTGCAATACCATGGACGTATCTACAGGATTCCTTGCAAAGGCAGCATTGCGGCTGTATTGCGGCGGTAAAGCGGAGGAAGACAGGCCTGTGTATCCGCCGTATGTCTGGGACAAACAGTTTCTTGAGAAAATATCCGGTACTTACGCTTCAGGCGAAGGCGATACTTTCGAGTTGTACCGGAACGGAACGTTGCCGGGCATGCGGTTGAACGGAAAGGAAATTGATGCGGTTCCGGTCAGCCCGTACAGAGCGCTTGTAAGGAAACCGTTTGCCGATGTTTATCTTGAAATTATGACGGATAAGCAACGCGGTGTCTGGGGCGCCCGGTACGGCAGCAGGATATTTCCGCTGGTACGGTGATAGTGTATACTGGTTACGGAGAGTTTATATGTTATCGATTCAGTTCTTTCTTACATCGCTTGTCGTCGTACTGATTCCCGGGACGGGTGTCATGTATACGGTGAGTACCGCCTTGGTACGTAAAGCAAAGTACGGTGTACTTGCTGCTGCCGGGTGTACGCTCGGAATTATACCCCATATGGCTGCATGTATTCTGGGGTTGTCGGCTCTTATGAATATGGGAGCGCACGTATTTACGGTTATCAGACTGTGCGGAGCTGCCTATCTGTTTTATCTGGCGGTAAAGACCTGGATGTATGCCGGAAAGACAGAAGCCGGCAGGGGAAACTGCAATTCCGGGGCTGGCGGGGTTATCATAAAAGGAATTGTACTGAATCTGCTGAATCCGAAACTTACACTGTTTTTTCTGTCTTTCCTGCCTCAGTTTATTCCTTCCGGTACCGGAAAACCGGTCGTTTCTATGCTTCTGCTTTCTTTTATGTTTATGCTGATGACACTTGCAGGTTTTATTTTTTACGCGCTCACTGCCAGCTGTATCAGCAGTCTGGTTCTGAAAAGCCGGCGGACTGTTATGCTGATAGAACGGAGTTTTGCTGTCGTATTTGCCGGGCTTGCAGTAAAATTGGCGGTATCCCGCGGAGACGCGTAAAACATGGGAATATGATTATGCGTGTAAGTATGTAATAGATATTCCTGATCTGACAAAATTAATGAAAAATACATTGAATGGGTATCTGCAGTCAATTGACAATATAAATTGTCAAGAGTAGTATTTCATCCATAAGACAAAGACGTGGAATTGTCCGGTTTCGCCGGATAAGATCTGCGTCTTTTTTTTATTCCGGCGGTATTGCCGGAGTGGGGATGCCTGGCATCTCCTGTAGCACAATCATGTATCATGATTTTCAGTGGAGAGAGTGTATGAAAAGAATGAGAAATGGAGTCACCGTTCTGCTTGCCGGCCTCATGGCCTTTGGAATGGTTTCCTGCTCGAAGGGCGGAAAATCGGAAAAAATCGATTTGAACAGTGTATCGCTGGATACGATAATCAAAAAGGCTAAAGAGGAAGGCAGGGTAGATTCTGTGGGAATGCCCGATTCGTGGGCCGACTGGGGAGATACCTGGGCCGGTATAAAAGCGAAATACGGTATTGATCATACGGATTCCGATATGTCGTCGGCTGAGGAACTTTCCGTTTTTGAGTCGGAAAAAACCAGTGCAACGAAGGATATCGGAGATGTGGGGCAGGCTTTCGGACCGATTGCCGTGGAAAAAGGCCTGGCAAATGCCTACAAGACAAGTTACTGGAATGAAATTCCCGACTGGGCAAAGGATGCGGATGGACACTGGATCATCGCCTATTACGGTACAATCAGTATGCTTGCCAATAAAAAACTGGTGGCAAATGCACCTCACTCGTTTAAGGATATCCTTGACGGAAATTATAAAGTGAATGTGGGGGATGTTTCCGCTGCGTCACAGGCCCAGTTCGCTGTTCTTGCGACTGCTGTGGCTCTTGGTGGAAGTGAGACAAATCTGAAACCTGCATATGATTTTTATAAGAAACTTGCTGAAGCGGGCCGGCTTGACCTTGGCGACAACCATCTGACCCGTATTGAAAAGGGTGAAATAGCTGTCGCCCTTTTATGGGATTATAATTCCCTCGGATACCGCGACCAGATAAAAGCCAATAATCCCGATTCCGACTATGAAGTTCATATTCCTTCCGAAGCTTCCGTACAGAGCGGCTACTGTACGATTCTGAATGCATACTCGAAACGTCCGTATGCTGCAGCGCTTGCCCGCGAATATATTCTGAGCGACGAAGGACAGACCAATCTTGCGAAGGGGTATGCAAAACCGATCCGCAAAATAAATCTACCTTCAGACCTTGCGCAAAAACTGATACCGGATGCGGAATATGCGAATGCTCATATGGTCGGCGATATCAATGCATGGAAAGAAACATGCAAGACAATCGGCTCAGAATGGCAGGAGGAAGTCGTCGCTTATGCAAAACAGTAGCAGGGAAAAACGCAGGGCATTGGCTTCGCTGATACCGTTTGCGGTCCTTGTACTACTGTTCGAGCTGGTACCGGTTATTATGGTACTGGTTCTGAGCTTCAAACCGGAGGGCGGCTCCGGTTTGACTTTTGAGAATTATCTCCGGATATTTTCCAAAAAACTGTATCGTTCATCGATTGCTAACAGTGTCATTATTTCATTATTTTCTTCGTCCATCGGTATTATTATCGGTTTTACCGGTGCAAAGGCCATTTACTATGCTTCGGGAAACTTCCGGAGACTGTTTATGGACATTCTGCATATGTGTTCCAATTTTGCAGGTGTCCCGCTTGCGTTTTCTTATATTATCATGTTCGGTAATGTAGGCGTTTTTATAATGCTCGGGAAAAAATATGGAATCAGCTGGTTATCAGATTTTTCTCTGTATTCAACCGGTGGTCTGGCCCTTGTATATGTCTATTTTCAGATACCGCTTGCGACACTTCTGCTGGTGCCAGCTTTCAACTCCCTCAAACAGGGATGGAGGGAATCGGTCAATCTGCTCGGGGGCAGTAACGGACTGTTCTGGATGCGTGTCGGACTTCCGGTTTTGTTGCCGCAGCTGCTGAGTACGTTCAGCGTTTTGTTTGCCAATGCCATTGCTGCGTATGCGACGGCGTATGCCCTGCTTACCAACAATTTTCCGCTTCTTCCTATCCGTATTTCGGAGCAGTTCGTTGGAGATCTTGTCCAGAGGAAGGAATTCGGTTCTTCTCTTGCCGTTATCCTCATGCTGCTGATGACGGTCTCTACGCTGATACAGAACAGGATTGTCCGTCAGGCATCAGGAGGTTCCCATGCAGAGTAAAGACCATCAGAGGCATAATAATCTGCTTACGGTTGTTATCGGTCTGTATCTTGTTGTTCCCATTATTTTTACGTTTATTTATTCCCTGTTCAGACAGTGGTCTGACATACTTCCGGGGGGCTTTACCCTTGAAGCTTACACGCGTCTTTTTACTGACAGCGGTTTCTGGATAACGGTGTGGCATTCGCTTGTGCTTTCGGTTATTCCTACTGCTGTCTGTGCGCTTGTTATCATTCTGGCAATGTATTACGTTACGGTATACAATCCCGGCTTTGCAAAAGTCCTGCAGATACTCTGTACGATACCGTATGCCATACAGGGGGTTATAATTGCGATAGCGGTTCTTTCAGTGTATTCTGATGCCCCGGCTTTTTTTTCCAACCGGATATTCATAATCTGCGGAACGTATTGCGTCTGCATACTTCCCTATATGTATCAGGGAATAAAAAACAGTCTCGACGGTATTAATGCCGGAATGCTTATCGATGCGGCTGAAATGCTTGGTGCCGGCCGCTTTTATGCCTACTGCAGGGTTATCATTCCGAATATCATCCAGGGAATAACTGTTGCATCGCTGCTTTCCCTTGCGATTCTTTTCGGGGATTTCGTTATGATAAATATCATTGCCGGGAATTACTATACAACGGCGCAGATTTATCTGTTCCGGATTATGCGGGAATCGGGAACAGTTTCCTGTGCTATTACGGTAATTCTTTTCTGCATTACGTTTCTGCTGACGGCGGTCGTGCAGTATATTCAGGCACAAAATCATGTGCAGTCTGCATCGCAAAAAGGAGAGTGATA
>DCFS01000115.1 GCA_002319875.1 Treponema sp. UBA1798
CTTGTTTTACTTTGAAACTACTCTGGTTTCACCCGGATCCTGGGTATTACCCTGAAAGTTATTATCCGCAGACTGATCATAATCACTGAAAAAAAATCTTGAAACAGTCTCATATACGGAAAGCGTCTTTCCGTCAAAGCAGCACATGGTTACTTTTCTGGTATACAGAGGACCCGGATTCCGGTTTAGAAAAACGGTAATAGTCTTTATTGCAGTTTCCGCAGCCATATTCACCGGGTAGCCATAGACACCGGTGCCTTATTGAGGGGAATGCCAGTGTTGCACATTTGTACTGTTCTGCAAGGGTAAGACAGCTTATATAACAGCTCTCAAGCAGTTCTGCCTCATTATTGTGTCCGCCATGCCATACCGGACCCGGCGTATGGATAACATATTTTGCCGGAAGCCGGAATCCTGCAGTGATTTTTGCTTTGCCTGTTTCGCATCCGTGAAGCAGCCTGCAGGCCTGTAACAGTTCCGGTCCTGCCGCGCAGTGGATCGCACCATCTACACCTCCACCGCCAAGTAATGAAGTGTTTGCAGCGTTTGTGATGGCATCAACGTGAAGTGTCGTTATATCTTCCTGTATAATTGAAAAAACAGTACCATTCGGGAATGTTTTTTTCAGCATATGATACAGTATATCATTTGATTCTACAGAAAGGAAGCTGCCATCTGATATTTTAGTTATGACCGGCTTTTAAAAGAACTATCTTGATTTAAGGCCACCTTTTTCATATTATAGGTTATGGACTTACTGAAAGAACGTATTCGGAAGAACGGCCAGGTACTTGCCGGTGATATACTTAAGGTTGGCAGTTTTCTGAATCATCAGATAGATATAGATCTGCTGGATAAAATAGGTGAAGAATTTGCCAGACTGTATAAGGACGTCCCTGTAACGAAGATTCTTACTATAGAAGCCTCCGGTATTGCTATCGCGTGCTCTGTTGCGCATATTCTTCGTGTTCCCGTTGTTTTTGCAAAGAAAAATAAATCAGGAAACGTCAGTGACGACTGTTATGTGACTTCTGTTTATTCGTTTACCAATGCCAAGAATTATAACGTTATAGTCTCAAAACAGTATCTTTTACCGCAGGACAAGCTGCTTCTTGTTGATGATTTTCTTGCCAACGGCAGTGCTTTATCCGGACTTGTCGATATTGCAAAGCAGTCCGGCGCGCAGGTACAGGGTGCCTGCATTGTCATAGAAAAAGGCTTTCAGGAAGGTGGCAGCCTTCTGAGAAATAAAGGACTCCGGATCGAATCGCTGGCAATTATAGATTCCATGTCTGTGGAAAATGGAATCAAATTCAGGGAATAACCGACCCTGCCGCAGGCAGCAGGGCATAGGGTTCTCTAAAAGGATCGCAGCCGGGATTTAATATCCTTCATACTCCCCGGGGTCGGGGTATTCAGATCCTCCGCTCGAATAAGAGGAGGTACGCTGATTACTCCATCGGAATTGGTATGTCCGGAGGTGTGTATGTTTGATCTTGGTATTCTGAATGGTACTGTTTACGCAAACGGTGTCTGGCTGCATACGAACGTGTGTGCTGCCGGTGGGAAAATAATTTCGCTGTCCGGTGAAAAGGCTGACTGCAGGAGAATTGTCGATGCCGGAGGGAAACTCGTTTTACCCGGTTTTATTGATCCTCATGTCCATTTCCATTTAACCGTAGGATCCAATACCTCGAGTGATGATTTCCACAGCGGTTCTATTGCCGGTGCTCTCGGAGGTGTTACTACCTACATCGATTTTCTTGATGTAATTAAAAAAGCATCCGACATCGGGACGGAATTTAAAAAAAGAAAAGCTCTTGCAGATACAGGTATTACTGATTATTCTTTCCACACAACCATCGCAAATCCTTCCGACAGTGCGGAAGATGTAATAGAATCCGGACTTGAATATGGGATAAATTCGGTGAAGTTGTTTACGACATATTCGGATACTGACCGGCGTACGTATGAAAGGTATATTTATGAACTGTTGAAATGTTCCAGGAAATATAATACGCGTATCGTATGCCACAGTGAAAACGACGATCTGCTCCTGAAAGATAAAAAGATCCGGCTTGCGGATCATGAATATTCGCGCCCTTCGGTAAGCGAACGCGTGGAAGTAATGACACTGGCAGAACTGGCGCGTGATGCCGATGGTCTTCTGTATATCGTGCATGTAAGCGCCGGACGTACGATAGACCGTCTGAAGGAAGTGTTTTCAGAAGAACTTGCTTCAAAACAGATTATTCTTGAAAGCTGTCCGCATTATTTTCTGTTCAGCAGCAGCGTATACAGCCAGTCTGACGGCTGGAAATATACGATGACACCTCCGCTCAGGCCGGAGATCGACAGGGAACGGTTGAATGCAAATATTGACTTCGTTACGACAATAGGCACGGATCATTGCCCGTTTAAACCGGAATTGAAAAAACACGAGTATACTTCTGATATTCCGATGGGAATCGGCGGCATAACATATTCATTTCTGAATATGTATGGTCTTTTCGGCCGGGACATCACTGCAAAATTTACCTCAGGACCGGCAAAAGCATACGGTTTGTGGCCGCGTAAGGGAAATCTCCTGCCGGGTGCCGATGCCGATATTGTTGTCTTTAATGAAAAAGAACAAACCGTTGCTGAAGATCCTCAGGGTGTATATGAGGAAAAACAGTTTACGGGAAAAATACAGTCTGTATTTTTACGGGGAAGATGCCTTGTGCAGAACGGAAAACTGACGGAAGAAGCAGAAACTTCAAGGGGATCCTATATTTCGAGGTCATAAAGGTACTATGATCAGGAATACGCCGGTTTCATATCATGATCAGCGTATTCCTGAAATTATGCTTTCATAGTAAGAATTTTTTCATACCGTTCCTGAAGCTTTTCTGTAAGTCTGACATTTTCGTTGTAGTCTACAGGGCATTCTATTATTGAAGGAACCGTTTGTGAGAAAGCATCCTGCAGTGTCGGGACAAGATCTTCTGCTTTTTCTATGCGATAGCCCTTTGCGTGCATACTCTCTGCAAATTTGACAAAGTCAGGGTTTGAAAAGTCAACGAAGAAGGATTTTCCGTACTGATCATGTTCTTTCCATTTTATCAGTCCGTAGCTGCTGTCGGTAAAGATCAGTGTAACAAACGGTGTTCCTGTCCTGACAGCAGTTTCGATTTCCTGGCAGTTCATCATAAATCCTCCGTCGCCCGTAATCGCGAGGATTTTCTTTTCCGGATACAGCAGTTTTGCAGCGATACCTCCCGGTACTGCTATTCCCATCGTTGCAAAACCGTTTGAAATGATACACGTATTCGGTTTGTAGCACTGATAATGCCGTGCGATCCACATTTTATGGGCTCCAACGTCGGAAATAAGGATATCTTCTCTGCCCATAAATTTACGAACATCACTCAGTATACGCTGCGGTTTCATCGGGAAAGAATTATCATCCGCATAACTTTCATTTTCTCTGATCATTTCTTCCCGTATTTTCAGAGCATACCGCGGTTCTAAAGACCGGGTGCTTCTCAACTGTATCTGTTCGAGAGACCATGAGATATCACCGATAATTTCGACTTCCGGCTGGTACATTTTATTTACATGCGTCGGTCTTGCATCTATATGGAGTATACGGTGTTTTCCCTCCGGATTCCACCTGTTTGGTGCATATTCGACAAGGTCGTAACCTATAGCTATAACAATATCTGCGTTCTCAATAACAGCATTCTGGTAGTCCATCTGAGGTATGCCGATTGTTCCCAGTGCATACGGATTATCGCATGGAATAATCCCTTTAGACATCATTGTATTGATAACCGGTATTTTCAGTTTTTCTGCAAAACGGGTAAGGGCTTTCTCTGCGTTATTTCTTACTGCAGCATGTCCTGCAAGAATGACGGGACTTTTTGCCTGCATTATGATATCCGCAGCTTCTTCAATTTTATCAATTGAGGCATATTCTTTGTTTGCCCGGTGATGTTTTAACGGTGTCTGTGCCAGTTCTGATTCAACCGGCATTTTCGCGATATTACACGGAAGATCTATAAGGCCCGCTCCTGGTTTTTCGCTTTCCGCATATTTGAATACGATGCGGACAATTTCATTTACCGTATCGGGGCGTACAACCTGCTTGCTCCGTTTTGTGATAGGTTCAAACATTTCTACGAGATCCAGAAACTGGTGAGAAGTCAGATGCATCCGCTCAGTACCAACCTGCCCTGTTATAGCTATAAGCGGAGCTCCGTCGGAATTTGCATCTGCAACACCGGTGACGAGATTCGTTGCGCCCGGACCGAGTGTTGAAAGACAGACACCTGCTTTTCCCGTAAGTCTGCCGTAAACGTCAGCCATAAAAGCTGCACCCTGCTCATGCCTTACTGTAATGAATTTTATTGAGGAATTTGCCAGTGCATTCAACAGTTCCAGATTTTCTTCGCCCGGTATACCGAATATATACTGGACACCTTCGTTTTCAAGACATCGTACAAGGACTTCTGCTGTGTTCATAAAACTGCTCCGTGTCCCTAAGGATACACTGATTAAAGAATCAGGATTTAATCAGTGTATCCTTAGCATATACCATTTTATTATGTATGAAAATAACAGATATAAACGAAAATATCTGCTATACTTTTTTTATGCAAATTTTTTTTGTCTTTTTTGATCTTGACGGAACCCTTACCGATCCGGGAATGGGTATCACCGGCGGTGTTATGCATGCACTCTCAAAATTTGGTATTGAAGAAAAGGATCGAACGAAGCTGTTTTCCTTTATCGGACCGCCGCTGCTTGAATCCTTTCATGAAAAATACGGATTCAGTAAAGAACAGAGCCTGCTGGCTCTCGGATATTACCGGGAATATTACGAAAAACAGGGGATTTTTGAAAATAAGGTTTATCCCGGTATACCTGAAATGCTTGCTGCTTTGCAGCAGTCAGGAAGAAAACTAATACTTGCTACGTCAAAACCTGAAATGTATGCCCGGAAGATTCTTAAATACTTTAATATGCTGCAGTATTTTGAGTTTGTAGCGGGAAGTCTTCCCGATGAACAGCGCAGCAGGAAGGCAGAAGTCATAGCATATGCGCTTGATGAATGCCGCATAGAGGACAGACGGACGGTCCTTATGGTTGGCGACCGCAGCTATGATATAGCGGGTGCAAAAGAAAACGGTATAAAATCTGCCGGCGTCCTGTACGGATACGGCGGCAGACAGGAAATGGAAGCTGCCGGGGCCGATTATATTACGGAAACCGTAGCCCTGACGCAGAAACTGATTCTTGGAATCTGAATACTGCCATGGAAAACATGCCGGTCAGGGAATGGCTTGATTGAGATATCTGAAATTAATCCGGCTGTTCTCCCCGGTGCCGGTTTATTCCGAGTCCAAACAGAGCAAAGTCTCCTTTACAGGGATCCGCCGGCCATATCTGTCTGAGAATACCTGTCAGCAGCTGTGCGTTTTTTGCGGTACCGGCGGTTACAGCGGTACCGGCGGTTATGGAAGTGGGGTCAGAGTCTTCTGCCGGTATGCTGCCTGATTCTTCAGGTACGCAGGTTTTCCGTAGCAGCCCGAGTTTTGAGGACTCCGCCAGTACGTGTGTATCAAGCGGAATGATCAGATCACCGGGACTGTACCATGTCCAGAGTCCGAGATCTACCGGTGATCCGGTACGGACCATCCAGCGCAGAAACATGTGGATACGTTTGCAGGCGGATAGTCTGTTTTTGGGTACAATTCTGCTTTTGGGGAACGCGGCTGATATGAGCTGTTGCAACAGGAACGGATCATTTTCAGCGCTTATTCCGTTTGAAGTACCGGATATCCGTTGTTCTGCGTTTTTTTTATTATGGATGGTTTCATACTTTTTTTTGAAATAACTGCCTGCTGTTTCTGATCCGGCAAGGATGCCCTGAAGTTCTGTAAAAAATATCCGTATATCAGTAAATGAGTAGAACCGGTAGAATTTTTGTTCAGATTCAGGGAAATCTTCTAAAAATTTTCCGCTTCGTATCCATTCTGAAGGTACCATGCCTGATGAATCAGCCATCTGCAGTATATAGTGTACTTTAGAGAGAATCTGGTCCCGTCTGCCGAATGCAAGCATGGCTGCAATAAATGCAGCTGTTTCCCTGTCGGCGGTTTTTTCGTAGCAGTGCGGAAAACGGCAGGGGTCCTGCTGTAAAAAATCTTCTGTTTCATACAGATCTGCCAGCGTTTTCAGTCTTCCGGCTGTTTCAGCCGTTATGGCAGTAGTATTCCGGTTTACAAACATGATTACAGTTTACTTGATTTCATTTAAATTGTGTACTATCTTAATTGCAGGAGTTATGGAAATGAAACAGAAAAAACTGATAGTGGCAGGCATATTGCTTGTCCTTGCGGCAGCAGGGAGTTTTGCCCAGAAGGTGCAGGAGGGTACATCTGCCCCTGATTTTGAACTTGTACTTTCAACCGGAAAAAAAGTTCAGCTTTCCGCAATGAAAGGAAAGGCAGTTCTCCTGCATTTCTGGGCTACATGGTGTCCGCCATGCAGAAGGGAGTTACCCGGGATGGATGCTCTTGCTAAAAAAATCGATGCAAAAGGTAAGGACAGTAAAATTGTTTTTCTTGGGGTCTGCGTCTCTGATGAGGAAAAGAACCGTGCCGACTTTATGAAGAAAAACGGCTATACGTTTACGGGCGGGCTTGATCAGACAGGTGCAGTTGCCGGTAAATACGGTGTTCAGGGAATACCGACCAGCGTACTGATTTCTCCTGACGGGAAGATAGAAAAACTCCAGGTGGGCGCAATGTCGGAAAGTCAGCTTGATGATTTTGTAAAAAAATATGCTGACTGATAAATTCCGTTTCAGGTATGTTGTTCTCTTGCTTTCTGCCGGTATTATTCTGCTGGGAGCAGGAATTTTACTGGGTGATAATGCACTGATTTTCCGCAAAGCGGTGTTTATCTGTATGGAGTGTATAGGAATTGGCTGATAAGCTTACGTTGAAGCGGCGGTTCATCCAGTTTACCGCTATGCTCGTCTATAATGCTGATGCAAAACACTGGTTTTCCGGTACCATATCACGTTC
>DCFS01000097.1 GCA_002319875.1 Treponema sp. UBA1798
TCGCTGGATATGGAAAGGGGTGGTGAAATAGCAAAAAGTCTTATGGCGTTGTATGTCTATTTCAAAAATGAACTGCTTGATGCAAACATAAAACGTGACAGGAAGAAAATCGATTTTGTACGTAATATGATGGCCCAGCTCTGTGACGCATGGCGTACTACTGCAAACAGCACGGCAAATGCTCCGGCAGCTATTATTCCCGCAGCCCTTAATATAGAAGGATAAAATCATGTCAACACTGACACAGAAAGAACTGGACGAACGTATTGCCATTCTGAAACGCTTCCGTACACTGCTTGAACAGCAGCGTAATAAATTCCGGGAATATCTGGTAGTACTGGAAAAACAGCAGGATTCCATCACAACCGAAAATGCAGCGGCATTGTTTTCACATACAGAACTCGAGCAGCAGGTTGTTGCCAACATAGCAGAACTGCAGAAAGTTATCGTACCGGCCAATTTCATGTATAAAACTATCCGCGGTAATTCCGGTACTCCGCTTTTTAATGATACAGCCATTCAGAATCTGCAGAACGATCTCTCCGATCTGCAGGCAAAAGTTCTTACGCAAAATGAAAAAAACAGAAATCTTCTGAAAGTACACATAGCCCAGATCAAAACGCAGCTTAACGCTCTCAAAAATCCGTATGCAGGCAAATGCAGTGTATATGCAGAAAAAGCAGGTACGGGAAAGCTTATTGAAATAGAAGCCTGATTCTTTATGGATATACCGGAAAATACCAGGAAGACAACAAATCTTCTTCACACAATGTCCATTCACACAGTACTTGAACCGGGACAGCAAAAACCGTTTGAATCAGCCCGGAGAATTCTGCTTATCTGCTTTGGTGCTTTTCTGATGGCGGTAAATCTTAATACATTTGTACGTTCAGGACAGTTGATACCCGGCGGATTTACCGGTTTTACACGGCTCATGCAGCAGATTATATGGCGATATCTCCAGATAGATATACCGTTCAGTCCGATCTATTATCTGTGTAATATCGTTCCTGCAATCATCAGTTTTAAATATATCGGTAAAAAATTTACGCTTCTGTCAGGGCTTATGATTCTGTTGTCCGGTTTTTTTACCGATTTTCTCCCGAAAGACCAGATAACGCATGATATTCTTTTAAGCGCGGTATTCGGTGGCATTCTGAATGCGACAGCTATAAGCATATGCCTCTTTGCAGGAGCAACCAGCGGCGGAACAGATTTTATAGCTATTTTTATTTCGGAAAAATATAGTAAAGATGCCTGGAATTATATTCTCTATGGCAATATGGGGATGCTGGCAGTTTCCGGTGTTCTGTTCGGATGGGACAGCGCTCTGTATTCCATATTATTCCAGTTTACCAGTACGCAGTTGCTGAATCATCTGTATCACCGCTATCAGAAGGTAACTTTGTTTGTTATAACCAACAAAGCGGAGGATCTATATAGAATCATAGAATCAATGACGCATCACGGAGCAACCATATTCCATGGAGAAGGATGTTATAAAAAAGAGGAACGGGATCTGCTGTATTCTGTCGTATCGGGAGACGATGTGCAGAAACTGCTGCCGGCTATAAGAAATACGGATCCGGGAGCCTTTATCAATTTTGTCAGCTCAACACAGATTCTGGGAAAATTCTATCGTAAACCGAATGACTAGATGTGCTGATTAAATCAGAATAACCTGAGCCACTTACAAAAATCCGTTACTTTTGAAAACAACACGACTGATCAGCGTATACCCCGGAGTCCGGTCAGTTGCAAACTGCTGCTGTTACCGGTAAACTATCCGTATGGCTGAATTCGACAACAACACTGTCTATATACTGGACTCATACGGGCTTATTTACCGATGCTACTTTGCTTTCATCAACCGGCCTCTTACCAATCAGTCAGGACAGAATATTTCTGCCCTGTTCGGTTTTTTCCGCAACCTGCATGCAATGCTGCTGCATTATAAACCGTGTTATATGGCAGCAGCGTTCGATTCGCGTACTCCGACATTCCGTCACGAAATGTATAAGGAATACAAGGCGACCCGGCAGAAAACGCCGGAAGATCTTCATGCGCAGGTACCATGGATCGAAGAAATCCTTACCGTATTGGGAATCCCCGTACTTCGCTGTGACGGATATGAAGCAGATGACATTATAGCTACGGTTGCCGGGCAATGCGTAAAAAACGGGCGTACCTGTCGTATTCTTTCAAGCGACAAGGATCTGATGCAACTGGTAAACGGAACGACGCAGATCCTCAAACCCGACAAAGGTGAAATCTGGGGTATCGTCGGAGCTGAAGACGTCAAAACTGAATGGGGTGTACTTCCGGAGCGAATGCTTGATCTGCTTTCTCTTGTCGGAGATGCAGCCGACAATATTCCGGGAGTCGCCGGAATCGGACCGAAAACCGCATGCAAATTCCTCGAGCAGTATGGAACTCTGGACGGAATCTACGAACATGCAGGCGAAATCAAAGGGTCCGTCGGCGAAAAAATACGTAACGGAAAGGATTCCGCATATTTTTCGCAAAAACTGATACGACTGTGTACAACCGTACCGGTTTCGGAAACCTCCGGTAATACGGAAATTATAGCTA
>DCFS01000174.1 GCA_002319875.1 Treponema sp. UBA1798
ATGGAGAGATATTCAACCAGCGGATCAAGCTCGGTGGTACCGGAAACGATTCCTACCGTTCCATCGTTTTTAAAGCTGCTGCGAATGCAAAAGTAACCGTATATCTGAAAAGCTCCAGTAAAACAGATGCACGTATTCTGCGCGTTGTTTCCATGGCTGACGGTTCTGAGATCGGTACGGTTACGGCTATTCCTGACGATTTGAAAACTGCAGGAATGGGAACAGTGACGATTCCTGCTGCGGGCATTTATTACCTGACTTCCAAAAGCGGCGGCATTTATGTATTTGCCGTATCCGTCGAATAAAACTTTCTGATATGGAAATGTAAAGGGTTATATGAGAATACGCTGTAGTATCTGTTTTGCAGCTGTCGCCGCTGCTGTTTTTTTCCCGGCTTTTCTTTCTGCCCTGCCGGACTGGAATACGGTGGCTGCTCCTGCTGTCATTTCTATTGCCGTAACTAAAGATGATCCGAAAAAACTCGAGGCTCAGTATCAGGTGGTGACCGGGCCTGACGGTGCAAGTCAGGCACTGGTTGAACTGCTTGATTCGTCCGGAAACAGGGTTGTTTCGGAAATTATCGGACGGGCTAAGAAAGCCGTTAAGATGATAGAATTCGCTCCATCGGATTCCGGAAGATACGGTATCAGGGTTACGGCAAAACGTTCCGGTGAGCCGGACAAAGTTTCCGCTATTATGTGGTTTGATTTTGTGTATCCGCTTGACGTACCTGCAGTTTCCGTTCTGAATAATGGAAATGGGACTTTCCGTGTTTTCTGGAAAGCGGTACATGAAGCGGAAGGTTATATAGTCTCGTACAAGGATGAAGCGACAGGACAGGGCCAGTCCATAGCTGAGACAACACAGACCGGCCTGACTGTCGGAAATCTTACGGTCGGCGACAAAGTAAGCGTAAAAGTCGCAGCTGTCCGCGGAACTGAGTCTGTAGTTTCCCAGCCTGTGACTATGACGGTGCGCAGTGAAAAAGACCGGGTATGGAAATTTACCCGCTTCGGGCAGTCGACGTATGATGAAACGAATACGATGGAAATGCTTGATGCGGACAATCTCAAATTCAGGCTTAAATCCTGTATCTATGATCCGGAAACGCTTGCAGTAACATCGAAGGGCGGTAAGTTTACCGCATATCAGGACGGCGTTTCATTCTATTACACGGTTATAGATGCGGCAACTGAAAATTTCGATCTTCAGGCGACGTTCACGGTTGACTATATCAATATATCTCCTGACGGGCAGGAAGGCTTCGGTCTGATTGCCATGGACCGTATCGGAAATGACGGCGACAATACGGTTATGAACTATACGAATTCTGCGGCTGTCCTTGCTACGAAAATGGAAGAGCATTTCGGTGACGTTAAAAAGACATCGAAGGATACTGCCGGTGTCCGCTTCGTTACGAATATTACTCCGGAAGTGCTTGCAATGGGAGATTCAGGAATTGCACAGAACGGTTCCTGCGTCATGCATGCTTTCAGCTACGATCCTTCCGATCTGGTAAAGGCCGGTGATATTTACCGGCTGCGTCTTGTCAAGGACAACTCCGGATACCGTGCCATATTCGACAAAGCGGTAAAATCGGAAGACACGGTTACCGAATACCGTTTATGGGGGCCTGAAAAGCTGCTTCAGCTGGATAAGGATCATGTGTACGCAGGCTTCGCCGTTGCCCGTGGCTGCAATGTGACCGTAAGTGATGTTTCCATGAAGATTACCGATCCGGCAAACGATCCGCCGCGCCAGGAAGAACCGCCTCAGCTTATTCCGCTTGTCATGAAAGTTGACTCGCCGGCTACGTATGGAGAAGCAGATTATCCGTTTGTGTTCAACGCAAATGCCGATGGTATGCTTTCTGTAAAAGATGCGGACGGAAAGGAACTGCTTGCTTCTTCTCCGGTAAAGGCATCAAAAGATTTTACTGCAACATTCAAACTGAACAAGGTCTTTAATGATTTTATCGTAACGTTCCGGCCTGACAGTAATTACCGCCCCGGTCCACGGCAGGTAATAGCCAGATATAACAGGGAACTGAAAACGTGGGAGGAAAATTATGATGCGACCACGATAACCTGTTCGGTAATTTATCTTACTTATAAGGGCAGCGGATTGTATGTATCGCCCGAAGGGTCCGCATTGTCGAAAGGTACCCGCGAAGATCCGCTTGATCTTCAGACAGCCCTGAATTACTGTCTGCCCGGACAGCCGGTATATCTTCTGGAAGGCACATATTATCCTGCAAACGGAATTACCATAGAACGCGGTAACAGCGGCAGATCCGGTACGTATAAAGAGCTTAAAGCTGATCCTCAGGCTAAATCACGTCCGGTACTTAATTTCAGCGCTGCGAAGGCCGGTATCGTTATCTGGGGCGACTGGTGGCATATGACCGGTTTCGACGTCACTGGTACGCCCGGCGATGTGAAAGGTCTGCAGATCGGCGGAAGCAACAACATTGTGGAAAATGTCGATACTTACCTGAACGGAGACACCGGTTTACAGATCAGCGGTATGAGTACGGAAGGACCCGACAAATGGCCGGAAAATAATCTCGTGCTGAATTGTACGTCGTGGGGTAACTGCGATCCTGCGCAGAACAA
>DCFS01000137.1:0-14540 GCA_002319875.1 Treponema sp. UBA1798
GTCAGGATTTAATACCCTTCATACGCCCCAAGAGACGGGGTATTAAACCCTCCGCACGAATAAAGCGGTTTTTTTATTCTGTATCTCTATATTATTTTTTAATAGTCCCGTATATAAAAAAACTCTTTCAGATCAATTCCAGCGGCTAAGCGGAGTCGGACCGCCCTATCAACCTTGGGAAGGTCGTGTAATACCGATATACGATAGCCGCAAAATATAACTGATCATACCTGATTTTGAACTGCTTGGCAAGAGTAAAAAAAGAAAACCCGGCGGCAAAACGATTGACAAGAATGATATGAAAGTATATAAATTAACCGAACGGTTAGTTAATATGGACAAAATAACAGAATCAAAGGAACAAATCCTTTCAGCGGCAGCTGAAATATTCGCAGAAAAAGGTTTCGAAGGTGCCCGCGTCGATGAAATAGCACGCCGTGCAAATGTAAACAAAGCACTCATATATTATTATTTCCGGAGCAAAGACGAACTCCTTCTGAGCCTGCTGCGGGAAATCAGCGACGACGTTGCTGTTTTTCTGGAAACGGACGAACTTGCCAGCATCGCCCCGGATACGTCGCCGGAATCCATCAGCATGGTAATAGATAAAGCCATATCAGTTTTGATACGAAAACAGAATATTATCCGGATTATCGTTATGGAATCGGTCAAAAAATCCCCGATAAATCAGAAGGTTTTCAACCTGCTGCAGGATATCCTTTCCAGTATGTTCAAGAGACAGCAATCAATGAAGGCACAATGGTGTATTCCTGAAGGATGGCAGGGAAAAGCTGCGGTAATGGAATTTTTTACCAGTATCATGCCGATTATGAACTATGTCATATACTGCGACGGCTGGGCAGAATATTTTAAAATACCGGAATCAATTCTCAGAAAACAGTTCATTGAAGTTCTTATCGGCACTCATGTAGCATATTCATTTAAGATTTACGGACAGCATTCATAACAGAGAACTGAAAGTTCCGCAGGCACTCTATCCTGTAGAAGGAGGAATACCATTTAATGGACTTACTAATAAAAATATTAACTATCTGTTTAGTTAGCATCTATCAAAAACCCCGGCTCATGACTGCTCTTTTTATATATTTTTTAAACATTTTTTACAGTGGTTTTATTCCTGATCATCATATTTTGAGATACAGGCAACTGGTTACGCGGAGTCGTATGAAGACAGCGTCTTCAAGGAGTTTTTAAACATGTCATTTTTTAAGAAAATGTTTCTGGGTGTATCCGGCATCTTCCTTTTAACAGTTACGTCATGTGCCGGACGGAAAACGGCAGAATCAAAAAGCATGGAACAGCTTTATGCAGAAGAAGGTCGTCCGGCACATGTGAGAACGATAGCGTATGAACCGTTTTCAGTATATCTGAAGTTCCCGGCAGATTTCAGGGCGAGGACGCAGTCAACAGCATATGCGAAGATCAGCGATGTTGTAAGAAAAATCAGCATAAAAGTCGGCGACCATGTGGCCCGGGACCAGGTAGTACTGACATTTTCCCTGGAAGACAATACATCATATCAGCAGGCGAAACTGTCATACGAAAATGCGCAGGTGACGTATAACCGGATGAAGACACTGTATGCAGCCGCCGGCGTATCGAAGCAGGATTACGACAACGCACAGACTCAGTATGAGCTTGCCCGGGAAGCGTATAAATCCACAGGGGACCTGATAGAAGTAAAAGCTCCGATAGATGGATATGTTACACAGATAAACGTACAGACATCGACGAATGTGAAACCGGGAGATGCACTGTTCACGGTGTCGAACCGTGACGGGTTCGAAGCATATTTTTATGTTACTGCAGATGAAATCGACGATATCAGAACGGGAGAAAGAGCGCTCATAGAAGGCAGAAACGAGAAAATAGAGGGGCGCGTAACGGAAGTATCTCTGAACATGGATGCAGACCGGAAGGCTTTTCTGGTAAAAGCATTTTTCGCGGGAAAACCAAAGACACTGGTAAGCGGGATGAGTGTGGACATAGCAGTAGAAGCGTACCGGAATGAAAAAGCGATAACGGCGGAACAGAAGGAACTGGTAAAAGAAGGCGACGGATGGACGGCGTATGTGGTAAAGGACGGAAAAGCGGAAAAGCGGGAACTTGAACTTGGCCGTGAACAGGGAATTACGTACGAAATAACGGGCGGGCTGGAAGCAGGTGATCTGCTGGTAACAGATGGAGCACAGGATCTGTCCAGCGGAGAAAAAGTAAAAGTGATATCTGCGGACAGCAGTAAGGTACAGGAGTAAACGGAATGAATATCGTAGACTTATCGATAAAGCGTCCTATCATGATATCGATGGGATTGATTGCGCTTGTATTGTTCGGACTGATGTCGTATTTCAGTCTGCCGCAGAGTCTGTTTCCGAATATCTCCGTACCGTATGTAACGGTACAGACGACATACGCGGGAGCAAGTCCTGAAGTCATAGAAACGCAGATAACAAAAAAAATAGAGGATCAGGTATCAGCCATCAGCGAACTGGATACGATCCAGTCATATTCAATGGACAGCGCGTCTATTGTCATGATCGAATTTAAGCTCGGGAAAGACGAAAATCTTGCGCTGCAGGAAGTAAAGGACAAGGTGGATGCGATCAGCACCGATCTGCCGGATGATGCCGACAAACCGGTTATTTCGAAGATCAATATAAACAGTCTGACGCCGGTTGCCAACCTGAGCGTCGAAGGAGACCTGAGCCCAACGGAGTTATATACATTTGCGAGCAATACCGTCAGTAACAGGTTGTCGCAGATCGCAGGAGTAGGAAGCGTAGACATATCGGGAGGGTCGGAACGGGAAATACAGGTGAATATAAACCGTTCTACCGTATATGAGCGGTCGGTACCGGTAACGCAGATCAGCGGCATTCTTGCGGCTGCGAACGTGGATCTGCCGGGTGGAAACTTTACCTACCGTAACCGGGATATACCGGTACAGATGAAAGGGAAGTTTACAGGACTTGATCAGATACGGGATCTCGATGTACCTACAAAAACAGGAATCTTCAAACTGAGGCAGCTGGCCGATGTGGATGACACCAGTAAAACTGCACGGGTCAGAACTATTCTGCTGGACAAGAAAGCAGAAACACGAAACGGTAACACCATACTGCTCCAGATTATCAAGAATCCGAGTGCAAATACGGTGCAAGTGGTTGACGGTGTTTTGAAACAGATCCCGGTCATTGAGCAGATGTCAGGCGGGCATGTCAGACTGAATGTCATACAGGAAGATGCAACCTATGTCCGCGATACGGTCAACGATACGCTGTCGAATATATATCTGGGAATTCTGTTTACAGGACTGGTTCTGCTGCTGTTTCTGCACGATCTGAGATCGACGCTGATCATCGCGCTGGCAATGCCTTTCTCGATCGTAGCGACGTTCCTTGTCATGAAAGCTATGGGAATCGGATTGAACATGATATCACTTATGGGACTTTCAAGTTCAACGGGAACACTGGTTGCCAATTCTGTCGTCGTACTTGAAAATATATTCCGTTACAAAGAACTCGGGCACGACCGTGTTGAATCAGCCTCTCAGGGAACAAAGGAAGTTATAGTGGCGGTTTTCGCCTCAACGCTGACGAATATTGCAGTATTTATACCGCTTGGCAGTATGTCGAATCTTATCGGCGAATATCTGTTGTCGTTTGCATACACGATCGTTATCGCGACAGTTTTTTCTATTGTTGTATCGTTTACGCTTACACCGCTTATGGCATCGAGGATATTGCCGGAAAAAGTAAAAAAAGAAGGAAAGCTCAGTACCACGATCGAAAAAATACTTTCCGGCATGGAGAAGGAATACCGGCGGATTCTTAATGGTATGCTTCGCAGGAAACGCCGCAGTGCGATCGTTATTGCGGCGACAATGCTTGTTTTTATTGCTTCCATGGCGATGTTTTCACGGATCCCGTTCGAACTTTTTTCGACAACCGATGGCGGTAAAATCCAGCTGACGGCTGAACTTCCGCAGGGAAGTGACCTTGATGCGACCGCGGCTCTGCTGAAGACCATCGAAGACAGGATCGCAGCATATAAAGAAGTGACTAAAATAGAAACTATACTTGGTACATTTTCATCAGTAGATCAGGATGTCAGCGAAGCGCAGATGAATATTTTTCTTGTATCAAAAAAGGACCGGCAGGAAAGCAACAGTTTTCTTGCGGTAAGGATGACGAAAGATCTTGCATCGGTTCCCGGTGCAAAAATACAGTTGACACCTCTGTCAGAACTGTCTGTCGGCGACACAGATCATGCGGTAGACCTGTATCTGAAGGGCGAAGATACCGGAGTGCTGCAACGGTATGCCGACGAAATACAGAAAAAAATGAACACCATGCCGGGAATCATGAATACGTCACTCAGTTCAAAATCCGGTAAGCAGGAACTCGATTTCACGCCTGACCGCAAACAGCTTTCAGAAGACGGGCTGACAGTCCAGGATATCGCCGTAACGCTCCGGGCAGCGGTAGACGGACAGGTAACAACAAAATACAAAGAAGGCGGAAACGAATACGATATACGGGTCAAAATCAGCGGAGGCTCTCTGAAAGATATAGAAGATATCCGTAACATTCCGGTCGTCTCTCAGGCTGGTGTATACCCGGTGTCACGGTATGCCGACGTTAAATTCGCCGATGCAACAAACAAGATCATGCGTGTCGACAAAATCAGAACTGTAGAAATTACGGCCGATACGCTTCCGGGATATGCACAGGGAACTGCCATTAACTCTATTCTCGATACAGTTAAAACGATGAATCTTCCTGCCGGGTATACTATTAAAGCTGCCGGAAATGCGGAAATGCTTGGTGAAACCGTACGTGATCTTTTGACGGTATTCGTCATAGCGGTCATTCTGGTGTATATGCTGCTTGCGGCTACACTTGAAAGCCTGACTCAGCCTCTGTTTATCCTGTCGACTGTTCCGCTTTGTCTGATAGGCGTCGTGGCGATCTGCCTGATAACCGGTACGACTATGGATATGATGTCCATGCTGGGGGTTATCATGCTGGTAGGAATTGTCGTCAATAATGCTATTCTGATACTGGACTATTACAACCAGCTGAAAGCCGGTGGCATGAATGTGAAAGAAGCACTTTTGAAAGCATGTCCAACTAAACTGAAAGCGATTCTGATGAGCAATATCGCGATCGTGCTCGGAATGCTGCCCATGGCGATGGGAGTAGGTGCTTCCGGAGCTGAAATGAGACAGCCGATGGGTATTGTTATCATAGGCGGTATTATTTCAGCAACGTTTCTGACACTGTTCCTTGTACCGGCTCTCGAATATCTGGTATCACACAACAAAGAACCGGTAGCGGTATCGTCCGGTAAATAAGTAACATGAATATGCTGACCGGTTTTGACGATCCTGCCGGCATGTATTACAGAGGAGAAAGTATCATGATGAAAAAAACAACTATAGTTGCTGTTGTGTTGATCGCAGCAGGGCTGCTGCCTGTTTCCATGGCGGCAGAATCATACAATCTGGAACGATATCTGTCAAAAATAGAACAGGATAACCCGGACCTGCAGTTGTCGAGGGAAAACGCTGCGGCAGCAGGAGAAGGTGTAAAGCAGGCATTGTCTGCACTGCTGCCGTCGGCAGGTCTCTCGGGAGGCTATACACGGAATCTGAAGGACGTCAAAGAGAGTACAGCAGTTGCTGCGGGCACGACAGCAAGCGGCGGAGTGTATCCGCTGATTTATCAGGACATTGATTCCAATTACGATAACGAAGTAAGCGTCGCACTTGGTGTAACACAGAACCTGGTAGATCCTGTGTCTCTTGCAAAGTACGGAGAAGCAAGGAAAAACATGGAGCTGCAGAAAACGGTATCTGAATACACCAGACAGCAAATACTGACAACAGCGAAAAAACTTTATGCACAGGTTCAACTTCTGGAAGCAGTAGCTGAAGTAAAAAAAGAAACGGCTGCAACGTCGGAAGAGGTGTACCGTGATATCGGGAAGAAGTACAACGCAGGAACTGCGACGGAACTCGATCTGAGAATGTCGGAAGTCGACTGGAAAAGTGATATATCTGCGCAAACTGAAGCAGAAAAAAATGCAAAACTGGCAATGATGTCGCTGAAGACTATGGCGGGGATCCCCCTCGAAGAAGAAGTAACACTAACTGAAAATATGCAGCTGCTGCCGGAAATGCCGGAGGAGGCAGATCTGTCAGCAGTTCTGTCAGCACGGATGGATTACCGGGCACGGATACTTTCAAAAACTGTAGCGGAGATTGCATACCGTTCGTCGCTTGCGACATTTCTGCCAACAGTTACAGGCAGTTTTACCTATGCATACGGACAATACGGAGGCTACGAAGGACAGGATGACTGGGATGCATATGACTATACGGCTGCATCCATCGGATTGAAAGTAACAGTACCGCTGTTCACGGGCGGGTATCGTATTTCGCTGATAAAAAGTGCACAGATAAACAAAGAACAACAGGAGATACAGATCAGGAAGAAACGTGACGAAATAGCGCAGGATCTGGTATCGCTGCAGCTGCAGATGGCAGAAGCAAAGACACAGGTGGACTCGGCAAAAGCGCTGGAAGAAGCTTCTGAACGGGCCATGGAGATAGCAAAGACGTCATTTTCGAGCGGTCTGGGAACACAGCTGGAAGTCTCTCAGGCAATGTCAAAGTATGCCGGAGCACGTGTGAATCTGCAGAATACAGTCTATGCCTACCGTGCATCATATTATGACTGGGAATTTGCCACCGGACGTGTACAGAAATAATATCAGAAAATATTTCATAAAAGCCATGTAGTAAAACAGGCGTCCTTCTGGTATAATTTTATATATATGAAAACAATCCCGGATTACACCGTAATCTATTCCGACAATGATATTGTCGTCCTCAATAAACGTTCCGGTCTTTTAATAGCAGCTGACCGTTATGATACAGAAGCTCCGCGCCTTGATCTTGCAGCTGAACAGGAATTCGGCAAACTTTATGCGGTGCACCGCATAGACAAAGATACGTCCGGTATTATTATCTACGCACGGAATATGGAATCACATCGATCCTTGTCCATGCAGTTCGAAAACCGGGAAACGGAAAAAACATACCATTGTCTGGTAAACGGGCGTCCGTTGTGGCAGACGCTTCATGTGGATCTCAGTCTTCAGCCTGACGGCGATGTCCGGCACCGGACTGTTGTAAATTCCCGGTTCGGGAAACAGGCCGTAACGGATTTCAGACTTATCGGGGTTTGCGGACCGTATTCGTGGATAGAAGCCTGCCCTAAAACAGGCAGAACCCACCAGATCCGTGTGCATCTCGCGGAAAACGGGTTATGCATTGTCTGTGATCCGCTTTATAGCGGGAATCAGAAACCCGTCCGTTTAAGCGACATCAAACGTAACTGGCATGGCGATGCACTCGAAGAAAATCCTCTTCTAAACCGTCTGGGACTGCATGCATACAAACTGGTTATCTCTCACCCGGAAACGGGAGAAAGAATGACCTTTACGGCTCCCTACCCCAAGGATCTGGAAGCAACCCGCAGCCAATTCGCGAAATTATATGGCGTGGATCCGCTCCAGGAATGATAAAGCCGGAAAATATCCGGATATGACACAGAACAGTTTCCGCCGGATCGTATTTCCAATTTTCTCCGTTATTTTTCTTCTCATGACATATTATGCAGAAGCTGTTGGCGGTGCAACGGAAAAAGCTTCTCCGGTTA
Organism: Treponema sp. UBA1798; assembly: GCA_002319875.1. Taxonomy (GTDB): domain Bacteria; phylum Spirochaetota; class Spirochaetia; order Treponematales; family Treponemataceae; genus Treponema_D. The sequence goes on from DCFS01000137.1 coordinate 7,749, forward strand.
CGGATAAAATCATGACAGGTACTATGGATCATAAAACGAACTGGCACCTGTCATTTGAGCCGCTGGCCGGCATAAAATCCGGTAACATCGGTGAGTATCTTTTTTATGATGACGTAAAGCTGAGTTATCTCGAATGGGAAGAAAAACCGGTATGGTATACCGGCGGCAGGATTACCGGAGAATACAAAAATATTTCATTATCCGGCTATGTAACCGGTAGTTTTCCCGGCCGGTGCGGAAAGATGTATGATTCTGACTGGACAGATCTCTCAGATATAAAAACAGATTATTCGATCAGTGAGAATACGCTCAATTCAAATATAAATACCGGTATTGCCTTATCCTGCCAATTCAAACCGTCTGTTCAATTCGGTCTTGCTCCGTTTATTGCTTTTGATTTTGAATATATTTTGCTGGAAGCCAGAAACGGCTATGGATGGTATGCAGATAAGGATACACTTAACGGCGCCCCTTATTACAAACACAGTACGCATGGTTATTCTTACGACAGTGATATGGCAGTATACTATCCAAGCGGAAGTCTGCTTGGTATCGATTATACCCGGTATACGTTGTGTACATGGATTGGCTGTACGGCCAGTATACAGCTTTTAAATCGGCTGACATTCAGCATAGCACCGGCTTTTTCTCCGTATATCTGGATAGTATCCTTTGATCATCACTATGGCAAAGGATACTACATGGATATAACAGACGGCTGGCTTGCTGCCTTAAAGGCGGATTTTTCAGTAGAATACGATTTTACAAAAAGATTTTCCGCGGTATTTGATTGTACGCTTGCAAAAAGCAGGATACTGTATGGTAATACGTATGAAAGTTCTTCCGGTGACAGTGGCAGTTACAGGCAGCTTGAAAACTACGAAGGAGGAGCTTCCTTTTCATACATTTCCGGTTCTATTGGATTAAGATTTCTGTTTTTCTGATAACTCACTTGCAATTTAAAAAATCAATGCTATTATTTATCATAAAGTAAGTACTTGCTATTGAGGAAAATGTTTCTACGTTTTTCCTTCGAGAGGTAATAATGAAGAAGATAATAACAATAAGCCGTGAATACGGTAGTGGCGGAAGGATAATAGGAAGAGCTGTTGCCCAGGCTCTCGGATATACATTTTACGATAAAGAAATAATCGATATGGCTGCCAGAGAAAGCGGTCTTGCACCGGAGTTTATCGAAAAAACAGAACAGAATATATCAAGCAGCTGGCTGTATAATATGATGCTGGGATCAAGTTATGCAATAGGAACCGCCGGAGCGCCTCCCGGGGCATCCAACCCTATCCTACCGCTTGCAGATCAGGTTTTTAATGCACAGCGGAAAGCAATCCTCCAAATCACAAAAAAAGGTCCATGTATCATCGTCGGCAGATGTGCAGATTATATAACCGCGACGGCTCCCGATATCGCAAAGGAAACGGTTTTTAATGTTTTCGTTTATGCGCCTCTTGAAGACAGAATCAGGCGGGCCATAACAGAATATGGAGTTCCTGAATCAGAAGCAAAACACATCGTTACGCAGATTGATAAACGCCGGGCTAATCACTACAATACGTTTACAGAAAATATATGGGGTTGCAGAAAAAATTATGATCTGATGATAAGCAGCTCATACCTCGGAATAAAAGGTACTGCTGCCATCATTACAGAAATGGTGAAAGAAGAAACAATGTGACAATATCACGCAGCCCCGATTTTAATCCTGACAGACTGAATCCGGCGGCGTGACTGGTCTTCAATCACAAAAAGCGTATTACCTTCCCTTAGAGCTTCTCCAACAGATGGCAGTGCATCAAAATGCTCAAGAAGCCACCCGCCGAGAGTATTATATTCTTCAGATTCGAGTTTCAGTTTTAAGACTTCATTCACATCTGACAGTTTCATATCTCCGGGTACAAGGAATTCCTTTCCGGAGATAATTTTTATGCGATTTTCGGGTGCTATCTCATTTTTCGATGATTCATCCGTCATACGTCCGAACACAGCCCTGAGAATATCATCCATAGTAACGATACCTGCAACACCGCCCTGCTCATCAAGTGCTATGGCCATATCGTCTTTTATTTTCTTAAATTTTGCCAGCAGTTCCAGAGCGGAAAACGACTCAGGTATGAAAAGTACCGGACGCATATTCTTTCTGACAAAATCGCTTTTCTCCACTTCACTGCTGCTGGCAAATAATACAGACTTATAATGCAGAATACCGACAATAGCTTCGGGAGAGCCATTGTAAACAGGAAGACGTGAATAACCGGCAACAAGAAACAAAGTCGTCAGTTCATTACGAGTTGCACTGACAGGAACCGATTTTATCAGCGAACGATGTTTCATGATGTCATATACATGCAAATCTGTAAATTCAAAAATTTTATACAACATCGTCTTTTCACTTTTTTCAAGTGTTCCTTCCCGCGTACCGACATCGATAAGCGTTTTCAATTCATCTTCCGTAACTACAGGATCATCGTTCTTCCAGAACTTCTGGACTGCGCCGGCAAGAGCCCGTGAAATCCCCGTAAACAGCCAGACCAGAGGGAAAAGCATTTTCTGCAGAATTACAAGTGCGGAAGCGTTTCTCCTTGCTATTTTTACAGGGTCAACGGTTGCAATAGTCTTCGGTACAATCTCCCCGAGCACAGTCACAAAAAATGTAACTACAACTGTTGCAATACCGACACCATTCTGTCCTGCAATTTCTATAGCCAGTGCAGTGGCTATAGCAGAAGCAAATGTACTGATAAAATTAATACCGATAAGGACGACAGTAAGCAGGCTGTCCATATTTGAACGCAGTTTTGCTATCTGCCGTGCCCCATATTCGCTATTTTTAAGCATTTGCCGGATTTTCAATTTTGGTATCGAAAGGAATGCCGTTTCAGAGGATGAAAAAAAACCGACGCAAAGTATAAGCAGAAGAAGAATCAACACTGTCAGAACAATGGAAACAGGATTATTCATAAATCTTTCTCCTGTTCCCTGCCAGTCTTCTGAATATGGACTTCCTCTACATGCCATCTTTCTACGGCACTGACCGTAAAACGGTATCCCGAATACTCGACAGACTCACCTGCCTCTGGCAGATGGTCAAGTTTTTCAGTAATCCAGCCGCCGATTGTTTCATTCAGAGAAGACTCCATCTTAATACGGAGGATTTCCTGCAAATCTATGAGACGGACAGTACCATCAACTGTTGCGTTATCCGGATTCCTGATATGGGCAGCAGTTGTTCTGCCACTCATGGAATATTCTTTTGCTATCGGGCCGAATATTTCACGAGAGATATCTTCTTTTGTCAATATTCCATCGGTTCCTGAGTATTCATCGATAACTACCGCAAGGGTCTGTCTGTTTTCGTTCAGCATCTGCTGGACAGACGACATCTTTTTTGTTCCCAGGATAAAAAGCGGTGGTCTCATAAAATTCCGGATTGAAAATTCTTTCTGCAGACCTTTATAGGATAAAAGGTCTTTTACATATAAAATACCGATGATATCATCAACATCCTTCCTGTATACGGGGAATCGGGAAAAATTTGTGCGCTGTGCAAGTTCCAGTATACTCCGATAGGTCGCGGTATAGGGAACTGCAATAATCATCGTACGCGGTACCATAATATCCTGCGCCTCAAGATCGGTAAATTTAAATACCCTGCGCATCATGGTACGTTCACTTTTTTCCAGTACGCCCTCTTCTCCCCCTACATCGATAATAGTTTTTATTTCGTCTTCAGTAAAAGATTTATCCGACTTCTTTACATGTATACCGAATAAGGCGAGTACGCAGCGCGAAAAAAAAGTTATGATCAGTATCAGAGGGTGCAGTATGACAAAAACACACTGGACAAACCAGGAAAGTGCATAGGCTATCGCGTCAGGATGTCTGGTAGAAACGGTCTTCGGAGTAATCTCTCCGAAGACAAGCAGAAGAACCGTAACGGTTATGGTTGCAATGCCTACTCCTGCAGGGCCGAAAAGTCTGAGCGCGGTTGCTGTAAGAATCGCAGAAAGCAGGATGTTGACAAGTTCGTTTGCAACAAGCAGCGTATTAAGCATCGTTTCTTTTTTATCCAGCAATTTCCCGGCACGAAGGGCGCGCCTGTCTTTTCTGCTTATCAGAAAACGAAGGCGTAACCTGTTCATGGACAGAAAAGAACTTTCTGCAACGGAAAACAGCATGGATAAAACGATAAGACATACTGCTGCAATAAGCAGCAGTATAAATGACATACTGTCAGACGGGGGTGGTTTCGAGTCCATGTTTCAGTTTATTGTTTCTCCGGAACAGCCGCTTTATTGTCTGTCTGCGGAACCTCAGGTTCCGTTTGTTGTGTTCCAGCCTGCGGCTTTGACTGGTCGGCAGTTGCGGCTGAAGCTTTCATTGCCTTTACCATATCAATCATCTGTGCAATCTGTGAAGCATAGGCACTACCCGGACTGGCATCATATGCGGCCTGGAAATATTGTCCTATCTTGTCATAATCTGTCGATCCGGTATTTGCCATCGTGTAGGCTGCCGTATAATATGCCTGTTGTTTTTCATCTGAAGAAAGAACATCAGAACCGGCAGCAGTAACAAAAGCAGTCACCGCAACATCATATTTTTTATCCATAAATGCATTCTGTGCTGTCACATTTGCAGAAGCAAGTGTATATTTACCGGCAAGACCCGTCGTATTGTTTTTGTCAAGCTGGGTAAACTGTCCGATAAGATCTGCAAGCAGATAGCGGTTTTCAGGTTCTGTCGCTTCATACAGCACATCGATAGCCTTTGCTTTTTCGACCGCAGACGCTGCATCAATTGCAGAAACCATGCCGGTTACCTTTTTTATATCATCTGCCTTACCTGCAACGAGCGTTGAAAAATCTGAGGGTTTGGCTATGGTTTCATTATAAACGACCGTACTGATCAGATAGCCTTCTTTCGTTGTCAGAAAAAGAGCCGGAGTTTCCTGAATGTTGTAGCCGGTAACGATACGCATATTCTTATCAAACCGGTCCTCAATTTCCTTTGCGTCTTTTTTTTCTTTTTCTGTCGCATCGGGACCTACCTGGGACTTCGCATATTCATTCTGGGAAAAATCAAGATTGATGCATACATAATCTTTCGCGACAGAATTTTTGAAGTCATCAGTATCAAAAATTTCTTTTTTGAGTTTCGCACTTTTTCCATCCGAATCGAGAGAACTGATAAAAAGCAGCATATTTTTATGCTCTTTTTTCGCTGTTTCCTTTGCTGCAGCATAATCATGGTACCAGCCGTATTCGTCAGCCTTAACCCCGCCGCAGCTTGTAATAATAAGAGCGGCAACAAAGAACGCGCCGACAAATCCAAAAGCTTTTTTCATAACAACCTCTCTATTCATTTAAAATAACTAACACCTGCTGCAAAAATATTTTCGCAGGAATTTTCATTCTGATTGGTAACAGGATCCATAGCGACATTTTTTAACAGATCACCGGAACTCCCGTTCATACCTGTACCGATAGCGCGCTCACTGTGTCCCATTTTACCAAGTACGCGGCCGTCAGGACTCGTCAAACCCTCTATTGCAAACAGAGATCCGTTCGGATTATCCGGTTCTGCAACTGCAGGAATACCTTTTTCATCGACATACTGGCTGAACACCTGCCCTCTTTTGAACAGGTCTTCAGCCAGACTATTGCTGACTACAATACGGCCTTCTCCGTGCGAAACCGGAATAATATGAATCCGCCGGTCAATGACTGACGGATGCTGAGCCCACGGACTTATTGCGGAAACCATCCGTGTACGTACGATACGCGAAATATGACGGCCGATCGTATTAAACGTAAGGGTCGGCATATCTTCCGCAGGTTCCATAATTTTTCCGAATGGAATGAGGCCCGTTTTTATCAATGCCTGAAATCCATTGCAAATTCCAAGCACAAGGCCATCACGTTTTTCAAGCAACGCGATAATCTCTTCCGCTATACGGGCTTCACGCAGTACATTGGCAATAAATTTTCCGGAACCGTCCGGTTCATCACCGGCAGAAAAGCCTCCTGCAAGTGCAAATATCTGAGTCTGCTGAAGTTCTTTCCGTAACTGAGCAAGAGAATCAGCCAGAGCCTCTTGCGTATTATTCCTGAATACCAGTGTTTTTGTCTTTGCCCCGGCAAGAGTGAACGCCCTTGCCATATCGTATTCACAGTTTGTCCCCGGAAAAACAGGAATCAAGACGCGGGGGGTAGCGGCAGTAATACAAAATACGGGATTTTTCCGTTTCTCTATAAGACTCGGATGAACTGCAAGTGCAAAATCAGGCAGCGGTTGCTGAATATTCTTCCCGGAGACAGTCGGAAACACTCCGGCAAGTTTTGATTCCCATGCCTTTTCAGCTTCAGCAAGCGTTACTTTTACCTGAGGAAGATGACTGTAACCATCAAGCGTAAGAGTCAGCTCAGCTACATTCTGCACGAAACCGATTTTCATTACCGTACCATTCACAAATCCAGACTCAGCTTCAAGCTGAAGTTCAGTTTCCACGATAATCGCCCCGTACAACGGAGTAAATAAGTCAGAAACCGTGTTACTAACATTACGGTGCCAGCCCTGTGCCGTACAGCTTGTAGGAATCATATTAATTTCAGCACCCAGTCTGTTACCCATTGCCATTTTTGTCACGGCCTCGGCGATACCGCCGGCGCCGACCGGGTACATTGCAGCAATTTTTCCTGCCGAGTTCAAAGCATACAGAGCTCCGGTATTCCTGGCGAATATATCAAAATCAGGAGCAAGTTCTTCCGAATAAGG
>DCFS01000137.1:14899-17391 GCA_002319875.1 Treponema sp. UBA1798
GTATGCGGTACATTGAGCCCTTCAAATGTACCGCTCATGCTGTCCTTTCCGCCGATAGACGGAGTTTTCATTGCCTTCTGGGCATCAAGGGCACCAAGAAGTGCAGCAGCAGGATATCCCCACGTCCGGTCATCCACAGCCCGACCGAAAAACTCTTGAAATGAAAGACGGCAGGCAGCCGGATTACCGCCCATACATGCAATCTTTGCCAGCGAAGAAATAACGGCGGTCTGAGCTCCGTGCCACGGACTCCATTTACCTACACGAGGATCAAAACCAAATGCCATAAGACTTACCGTGGAAGTCTCCCGCGGCGGGAGTACCGGTATCTTTGCAGCCATACCCGCCTCCGGTGTAGCCTGATACCGGCCGCCGAAAGGAAACAGTACGGTAGATGCGCCAATGGAACCATCGAAACGCTCTGCAAGTCCGCGCTGCGAACAACATGCAAGATCAGACAGATCAGCAAGCCACGCATTGTGTACCGCCCGGGCTCCGGCTTCACCGCTGTCGGCCTTTGCCAGTTCCGCAGCCACCGAATCAAGTGTTTTCACAAGCGGGGAAGCGTTCTGTGCAGCAGGACTTTCTATAACGGCTTTCGCTTCATGATGTGCTCCGGCGGTATCGAGGAAAGCACGTTCTATGTCGACGATTGTTTTTCCCCGCCATTTCATCACAAGCCGGTTGGTTCCTGTTACAGCGGCAACAACAACAGCATTCAGATTTTCTGCAGCAGCGCATTTTATAAACGTATCGGCATCATTCTTCCCTACGACGACAGCCATTCTTTCCTGCGATTCAGAGATAGCGAGCTCCGTCCCATTTAAGCCTTCGTATTTTTTCGGAACCGCATCAAGATCGATATCCAGACCGGGAGCAAGTTCCCCAACGGCAACAGATACCCCGCCGGCTCCAAAATCATTGCATCGTTTTATTATCAGGCTCACAGTCTTGTTACGGAACAGGCGCTGTATCTTACGTTCTTCAACCGCGTTGCCCTTCTGCACTTCAGCAGCAGCAGTAGCAACAGAATTTTCAGTATGTACCTTTGAGGAACCTGTCGCACCGCCGATACCGTCACGTCCAGTACCACCCCCAAGAAGGATGACAATATCTCCCGGTTCAGGTCTTTCCCGTCTTACAGTATCTGCCGGAGCAGCCGCAATAACAGCTCCCAGCTCCATACGCTTTGCCACATAGCCCGGGTGATACAGTTCCGTTACCTGACCGGTAGTAAGTCCGATCTGATTACCATATGAAGAAAAACCCTGCGCAGCTTCACGGGTAAGTTTAATCTGAGGAAGTTTCCCCGGCAGCGTTTCAGAAAGCGGCACCGTAGGATCCGATGCCCCGGTAACACGCATCGACTGATATACCCACGAACGTCCGGAAAGAGGATCCCTGATAGCACCGCCGATACAGGTAGCTGCACCGCCGAACGGTTCAATTTCAGTAGGATGGTTATGTGTCTCATTTTTGAACATCAGAAGCCAGCGCTCAACAGCATCCGGACTATCCGCCGGCAGCGGCTTTCCGTTTTCGTCTGTCGTATAATGCACATCCACATAAATGGAACAGGCATTGTTTTCCTCAGACACTTCCAAATCATCCAGTTTCCCATGATTGCGGAGATACTTTGCTCCGATCACTGCCATATCCATAAGCGTTACAGGTCTGTCATGCCGGCCGGCATACACATCGGTACGCATATCAGTATAATTTTTAAGAGAACGTCTGAACAATTTTGCATAAGGTCCGCGCTCGATTCTGAAATTTTTGAGTTCTGTAAGAAACGTTGTATGCCGGCAATGATCAGACCAGTACGTATCCAGTACACGGATTTCCGTTTCCGACGGATTCCTTTTCTTTTTTTTGAAATAGTCCTGCATGAATTTAATATCTGCAAAATCCATTGCAAGCCCCATTTCACTCCGGCACTTTTCAAGCTGCTTTTTATTCCAGCTGATAAACCCCTGGACGACGGGAATATCAGCCGGCTGCCCGGTTTCCATTTCAAGCGTTTCGGGGATACGTCTGTCTGCCAGACGGGAATCGACGGGATTTATCAAATAATTTTCTATATGTTTTATGTTCTCAACAGTAACAGAACCTGTAAGTATAACCATCCTGGCACACTTTACCAGAGGTTCCCGGGATCCGGCAGTACCAGACCCTGCCATTCCTTCACAGAGGAGGGAAAGACACTGGGCAGCAGAATCTGCCCTCTGGTCGTACTGTCCCGGCAGATATTCCCACACAATAACAGTTTCACCCGGATTCACCGGGACATCGGTAAATGTACAAACGTCACTTTGAGGTTCGGAAAAAATACGGACAGCAGAAGCCTGAACAACATCGGAAGGAATGTTTTCTATATCATACCGATTCAGATAACGCACACCGGTAATTTCATGGATCCCCAGGAAATTCCTGATTTCTGAATAGATACGATTTGCCTCGTTCTGGAAGTCTGATTTTCTTTCTACATATAT
>DCFS01000072.1 GCA_002319875.1 Treponema sp. UBA1798
AAAAAACACCTGTTGAATATATAATAATACGGAGTTATAACGAATGCTGAAACTGAAATCGCTTACGCTTGAAAATTACCGCGGCTTTGACAAGGCGGAGATAGACTTTTCCGATCACGTTACCTGTATAGCAGGTATCAGCGGTGCCGGTAAATCGAGCATTCTTGACGCAGCGGCAAAGTGCCTGGCGTGGGTGATAGAAATGATAAAACCTGTGCATAAGAACGCAGAATGGCTTTCGAACACAGATGTAAAAAGGGGAACTCTGTCTCCTGCAAAGATTCTGGCTGATATCGCAGTAAATAACGGATACGGGAAAATCGCTGTCGGACTTGACCTTAATCCCGGTATTGTTATTAAATTTGCTGATCAACCTGAATTACAGTTATTATATGAGCATATACAAAAAATATATCCGCTGAATTCAAAGCAGCTCCCAGTCCTTATGTATTATCCGGTAAACCGTTCCGACCTCGACATCGATCTGAGTATGGAAGCGGAAAAGGATCTGAGCACACTATATGCGGTTTATGATAATGCGCTTAATCCGGTAACACATTTTAAGGAGTTCTTCCGCTGGTTCCGCGACCGGGAAGACCGCGAGAACGAAGCAATCCGTGCAAAATATGATGCCGGTGACACTGTATTAAAGTATTCGGACGTCCAGCTTGACGCGGTACGGTCAGCCATAAAATCTTTTCTTCCCGGTTATACCGAACTGAAAGTTGCGCGGAAAATACAGACGCTGCTGCTGAAAAAAAACGGTGAAGAACTTTCAATCGCTTCCCTGTCCGATGGTGAAAAGGGAATCATTACGCTGTTCGGCGATATCGCCCGCCGTCTTGCAATGGCAAACCCTGAATCAAAGGAACCGCTTTCCGGCGAAGGTATCATTCTGATCGATGAAATCGATTTGCATCTGCATCCGTCCTGGCAGCGCATGATAGTTCCCGGGCTTGCAGCAACGTTTCCCAACTGCCAGTTCATTGTAACTACCCATTCTCCGCAGGTACTCGGTGAACTGAAAGCGGAAGATATCCGTCTGCTCAATAATGGTGAAGTGTTTACGCCTGAGCAGAGTTACGGTCTTACGACGAACTGCTTGAGTCTGAAAATATGAAAATTGATATTATATCAAAATAAGTGTATAATAATGATATGGAGGTCGTTATGCCAACAATCAGACCAAGTGCAGATTTACGAAACAATTATAGTGAAATATCCGATTTCTGTCATAAATATCCGGAACCTGTGTTCATAACAAAGAATGGGCAGGGGGATCTTGCCGTAATGAGTATTGAAACATATGAATTATTAGCAGGCAAGACGCAGTTATATTCATTATTAGACGAAGGGCTAAAGGATGATAAAGAAGGAAGAGTAAACTCCGGCGATGCAGTATTTAAAAAAATGCATGATAAGTTTGACATTTAATGTACAAAATAGAATTTACTGATAAAGCGGAAGAGGATCTTTATTTATCACTGAGTTATATTGCGGATGTACTAAAAGCTCCGGCAGCGGCAGATAAATTATTGAAAGAAATAGAACTCAAAGTAGAGATACTGAAAACTTCCCCGTTTTATTGTGCCTTAGTAAGTGATGAATATCTGAAAACAAAGGGAATACGGTCACTGCTGGTAAAAAACTATCTTGCTTTTTACATTGTAAAAGAAACAGAAAATATAGTGTCCATAATAAGAATAGTATATGGACGACGCGACTGGATGAAATTATTGAAAAATGATTAAGCGAATGGAAGATTCTTATAAAAACTGCATCAACGGGACTTCTGCGTAAGCAGGTGCTGAAACAATGGCTCTCCGGTGGAAGTTAAAGAATTCCTGAAATCAAAGGGGAACAGTATAGAATAAGCTGTATTCCTACTGTTCCTTCCCTTTGAAAAGAAACTGCTTTTCAAGCAGCACTTCAAAAGTTGAATTTTTTGAATTCGTAAGGTGGGTTTTCATATTTTCTGCTGCCGTCTGCCACTCTTTTTTCAGGCATGCCTGTATGATACCGAGATGCTCTGAGAGAGTTTCCTTTATCCGGTCTTTCTGGCAGACTCCGCTGAGTATTCTGTAGCGGCGGTTCTGGGTACTTATAATGTCATAGGTCTGCCTGATATATGTGTTGGGAACAACAGATATGATACTTGCATGAAATTCATCATCCAGCGTAAAACTTTCGGCGCCGATATTCTTACCGTTGCCTGATATGGTTTTCTGGTAAAAATCCAGCAGTACTTCTTCTTTCAGCATATAACCGTAATTTAAGAGTGCATAGGGTTCAAAAATCAGCCTGATTTCAAAAATCATATTCAGTTCATCGAGCGTAAACGGGGAAACAAGAATTCCCTTTTTGGGTTTGACAGCGATGAGTCCTTCCTGTTCCAGTCTTGTCAGGGCTTCACGTATAGGCGTTCTGCTGGTATTTATATCCTGCTGGATGCGCTCTTCATTCAGAATACTACCGGGCTGATATTCGCAGTTTATGATTTTTTCCTTTATCTGATTGTATGCCTGCGACTTGAGATTATTTGTAGTCATAAACGCTCCTATAAGATATCAGGCGGAAGGTACCGGAACCCTGCATGGTAAAAAGTTTTTCTTCTAAACTCTCCTTTATTGTATCCAACAGAGAATGACTTTGTCAAATAGCACATAATAAAAACGTGTGAAAGCAGGAAAAAACAGGTTATTGTTGTCTGATGTATACAATATCCCATGTTTTTTGCTGAAAAAGATGAAAAAAAACTTGACAATGTAATAAATCAGGGGTTAATATTCTTTGTTGTATACAACATGATTATTTTTATAAAAATAGTGACGATTTAAAAGCTGTGATGTATTTATCAAGGAAGTTTTATAATGAAAACGATATTTATTGATGCACCGGGAAAGGTTGAAATCAGGGAAATGGAAAGGCCTGTTCCTCAAAAGGGAGAGGCTCTCTTAAAGGTTTTGTACGGCGGTATCTGCGGAAGCGATCTGGGATCATACCGTGGAACGTTTGCCTATTTTTCCTATCCGAGAACGCCGGGACATGAACTTTCTGCTGAAATAATAGACGTCGGGAAAAACGACAGAGGCCTTAAAAATGGTATGATAGTAACCTGTAATCCTTATTTTAACTGTGGAACCTGTTATTCCTGCTCTCACGGGCTGGTCAATGCCTGTATGGACAATAAAACCATGGGAGTACAAAGAGAGGGCGGTTTTGCAGAATACATAACGATGCCGGTAGAACGTATTTATGATGGAAAAGGTCTTGATCCGAAAGTCCTTGCCGCCATAGAACCATTCTGCATCAGTTACCACGGTATTACCCGCGGGCAGGTAAAAGAAGGCGATAAGGTTCTTATCGTTGGAGCCGGTACAATCGGAGTTCTTGCAGCCGTAGCGGCAAAATCGAAAGGTGCACAAGTATATATATCAGATGTTGCGGAACAGAAACTTACGTATGCTGCACAGTTCGGAGTCGACGGTACGATCCTGAATTCTTCTCCTGAAGTTTTTTCAGAAAAAGTCGCTGAGATAACTCACGGCAACGGCTTCGATGTTACGGTTGAAGCAGTCGGGCTGCCTTCTACGTTTCAGAATTGTATCGATGCAGCATGCTTCGGTGGAAGAGTAGTACAGATTGGTGTCGGAAAGAAAAACCTTGACTTCAATTTTACTGTTATCCAGAAAAAGGAACTGAATATCTACGGTTCACGTAACGCACTGAAAAAGGATTTCCTTGAACTGATAGATCTGGTAAAGTCAGGCAGCGTTCCGCTGGACAAAATTATCACCAATGAATACCGGTTTGAAGATGCTGCGAAAGCGTTTTCTGATTTTGACAAAAATGCCGGCAGTATGCTTAAAGTTGTTCTTAATTTTACGAAATAATTAAAACAGGTAATTAATCCCCGGAAAAGGGATAATAAGGAG
>DCFS01000092.1:0-9792 GCA_002319875.1 Treponema sp. UBA1798
GCTTTGCCACTGTTCTTTGCCATGATACCAGCTGCCTGATATGCCGTAACTTTTACGATATCCGCTATACAGTCAGACGTAATAGATGCACCGCTCAGGACCGTGTAATCTGTTCCCGGACGAAGATCCTGATCAGCAGATTTCCCTGTAAACTGGCTGTAAAAGTCCTGTTCAAGGGCACGCATTCCAAGATTGGGAGTATCTTCGAGTGCTATAATACGTGTACCTATGATTGTACGGTTACTATCCACGGCTGTAAGGACAGTCCCTCCATTATGATATGTCTGACCTGCAGCAGAAACGGCAGCAGCAATAACTTTCCCGCCCGTAGAAACGATAAACTGTTTTTCGACGATCATGGAGTGTATTTCAGATCCTTCGCCTTCCGGAATCTCGGTAATAGTGATATTTCCGTATTTGTCTGCCGGGAACATGTCTTTTAAGGCATCTTCATAGCTGAAAGGGGCTGCCTGCTTTTGTACCGCAGGAGCACTTCCGGTTGCAGTACCACCGTATTTTTCGGAAAGATATTTACCTGCGGTATACGTTGCCTGCGTCAGAATCACACCGACCCCTTTTGAGGTAATCGTTGCACCGCTTATAGCTTCGTATGTAGAACCGATTGTGAATCCGTCTCCGGCATTTTTACCGGTAAACTGATCGTAAAAAGTTTTTCCTGACGGAACTTTATATGACGGATCCTTTGCTTTCAGGCCGAAACCGGGGGAGTCGGTCAGATCGAGGAACTGCACACCGGTTATAATACCTTTCAGATTCTGCCCGACAAGTATCGTTGCATGGTCATATGTCGGTCCCGTCACTTTTGTAATAGCCCCTACGACGGTACCGGATTTTTTTGCCAGGTACAGTTCATCAACCGATATTGCACCTGCTGGTTTTTCAAAGTCTGTAACCTGTTCGAAACCGTCAGCATCCTGATAAACAACTTTAAGGCCTTCATTCAGTTTTTCTGCCTGGTGTTTAGTAATGACAGGAGCTGTAAAATTATTTACCAGTGCAAGGCAGAAACACGAAGCTACCGAATAAGCCGCCAGTGTAAGGCCCAGTTTAATCATTTTATTCATTTTGCAGCCTCTGCTTTTTTAGATTTTTTTCCATAACCATATTTCCGGGTCGTCAGATTATTCAGGAAAGCCGTAAAAGAATTCATGATAAGAATCGAAAACATGACACCTTCGGGGTATCCTCCGAATTTACGAATGAGGAATGTAATCAGTCCGCATCCGAAACCGAAAACAAGGCGTCCTGGTTTTGTAACCGGCGTTGTTGCATAATCCGTTATCATAAAAGTCGCACCGAATATAAGTCCGCCGGAGACAAGAGCCATGATGACATCACCGCCGGCAATTGCTGTTGCAGCAGCAACAGTTGCAATCATAGCCAGAGGAGCCCGCCAGTCGATAACACGTGTAACCAGAAGGAATATAAACGAAACAAGAATCAGAAGGATACTTGTTTCACCGATACAACCTGCACGGTGGCCAAAAAAGAACTGCATATAAACAGACGGATCTGCTGAGAAACTTCCTTCTTTAATCTGAGAAAGCGTTGTTGCCGAGCTGATGGCATCCGTTCCCGGAGTAAGCCATGTTGCGCCGAGAGCCGTAGGAAAACTGACAAACAGAAATGCACGACCGGTGAGGGCAGGGTTGTAAACATTTGCTCCGAGTCCTCCGAAAAAGCCTTTTGCAACTACGATGGCAAACAGTGCACCCAGAATTGTCTGCCATACCGGCGTCGTGGGTGGCAGTACGAGAGCAAGCAGAACGCCGGTAACGGCAGCTGAACAGTTTTTTATTGTGACAGGCTGTTTTGTCAGCTTTTGAAACATTGCCTCAAAACATACCGCACAAACGACTGAAACAAGTATTGTGACCAGCGCGCCGGAACCGTAGAGCATAATGCCGTATATGCATTCAGGCAGAAGAGAAAGCAGTACCAGTTTCATCAGACTGTCTGTCGTCTGTCCATATGTAAAATGCGGCGAAGAAGAAAGATATATTTCGTTTTTATCTGAATCAGCCATTATTGTTTACCTCCGTCTGCCGCTCCGGCGGCAGTTTTTACCGCAGCAGCTTTTGCCGCTGCTGCCTGTGCACGGATTACAGCTTTACCCATACGGAAACGCTGAACGAGACGTATATGTGCCGGGCAGACATATGCGCAGCATCCGCATTCCGTGCAGTCCATCAGACCGAACTTTTGGGCTTTTTCATAATTCCCGCTTTTCAGGGAACGTACCATCATTACCGGCGTAATATGAAGAGGGCATGCTTCAATGCATTTGCCGCAACCGATACAGGGAGACTCATCAACAAGATATGTTTCTTTTGGGGTCAGAAACAATACTCCTGATGTTCCTTTCTGGACAGGGAAATTTGCATCTGTCATTGCAAAACCCATCATGGGTCCCCCGCTGATGATTTTGCAGGTTTCGCCGGCTTTCAGGGTAAATACTTCAGGAATAAGATCTCCCACAAGCGTCCCGACAGGAACATGGAGATTTTTAGGTGTTGCACAGGCTTCTCCGCTTACCGTAAAAGTACGCTCTATCAGCGGTTTTCCGAGCCGGAAAGCATCTGAAACCGCACAGGCCGTACCGACGTTTATAATAAGGCAGCCGGCATCAGCCGGAAGACCACCAGAGGGAACTTCGCGTCCGACACACGCAAGTGTCAGATATTTTTCTCCCCCCTGCGGGTATTTTGTTTTTACCACCTTGATTTCAATAGTGCCGCTGGAATTCTGTTTTTCGATTTCCTTCCGGAGTAGCGGAACGAGATCCATTTTATTGCTTTCAACAGCCACTATCCCGTGTCCGCCTGTAATTTTAAGTACAATAGCCAGACCGTCAATTACTTTGTCCGGCGTTTCCTTCATGGTCCGGTAATCAGCAGTCAGATACGGTTCACATTCTGCACCATTCAGAAAGACATACTCTATTTTCGTTCCCGGGGGTGGGCTCAGCTTGACATGTGTCGGGAAAGAAGCACCACCCATACCGACGATACCTGCATCACGGATACGCTGAACCGCTGCTTTATGACCGCAGGTAAAAGGATCCAGTGGAGGCATGTATGCAGTTCGATCGGAACCGTCGCTTTCGATAACGATACATGGCACTTCGACATTTGCAGTAGCCATATGAGGCACTATTTTTTTTACCGTCCCTGCAACTGAAGCATGGACCGGAGCGGACATGAAAGCCTTCGAATCGGCAATCAGTTGACCTTTGGCCACTATATCGCCTGGCTTTACAACAGGTTCATTCGGCGCTCCGCCCATAGTAACAGGAATAGTAACCGTTTTAGAAGAAGGAAATGCCTCCATGACAGGGGTATCTGCAGAAAGCTCTTTCCGTTCCGGCGGATAGACACCGCCTTTAAATGTATACATTTTCATAAGGGCAATTGTATCAAATGATCAATGTCTCGTAAACTGTCTGAAAATTAATCTATAATGTTTCAGCTGTTACAAAGTGGATTATTAAATGGTTTTAGACTATAGTAATAGCATTGGAAATTTACTGATTAAATCCCGTGATGTAATCAGTATGTTCCTGATACAAATCATGGAGGCTTTTTGATGTTTAAGAAACTTGCGGCAGTGTTTGTCATGGCTGCTGCGGCGATACATTTGTCTGCGTATAATCCGCCGGCTGGAGGGGAAAATCTTTTCAGTATTTCCAGTCCTGGACAGCTTACTTCGGCATCTTCTTCAGCAGGAGGAGCTGTTTTTAATGTAACCCCGGCTTCACAGGTATATAACCCGGCACTTCAGGCCTATGAGCAGCGCATCATGCTTGACGCAGGATTTACAGCTCTTTATTCTTCTGATGATCCGGAACACAGTTTCGGAAGCGCATTTCAGACCGGTATCCTGATCCCGACAAAATGGGGTGTAGGCAGTGCAGAGATGATAGGTTCTTTTATCCCGTTTGAAGAAATGCAGACAGGTAAAAGTTTTAATATAAAATCATCATTTGCAAAAGATATAACTGATAAGCTGGCGGTAGGCGCAGGCTTAGGCTGCGGTTATTTTTTTGGATATGATACAGACTGGTCTGCAGGTGTTGATCTGGGAGTCTTGTATAAATGGGGAACGCTTGGAGCGCTCGAAGATGTTCGTTTTGGAGCTTCTCTTCTGAATCTCGGTAAAACCTATACTTCTACGACTGTAATCGGTATCAATGATAGTAAGGACGCAGGTGCTTTCCCGGGAATTGCCACAATCAGAACCGGAATGGCTGCTACGTTTATGAAAACGAGTTCTCTCACTGGTGCTTTTTCAGCTGATGTGTCAATCCCGACATTTCAGAATTTTATTTTTGATACAGGTCTGCAGTTTGTATACAGGGATTTCCTGACACTGAGTACTTCGTGGGAATGCAACGCCAGGGAAATAATAAATGGCTCTCCTAACCTGCTGCCTTCACTTGGAGTGACTTTCAGATTTATGTTTAATTCTGCAAACAGCTCTTTTATGAAGGATAAAGGATGGCAGGAAAGCGAAATGGCTGTTTCCACTGCATGGCAGCATATGTATGATCATATAAATGCCGTTTCGGGAGGGGCAACGCTGAAGCTGGGACTCAAAGATACAGAGGCTCCGAAGATTTCTCTCTGGAATGACATGGGAGATGAAAAATGAAGCGGAATTATATTACCTGTGTATCTTTTCTTTTACTGTTTTTTGCTTCCGGTACTTATGCTGCCGGCAGGACTATGTATATTTCTCCGAATAATGACGGCGTACAGGATTCTCTTATCATACCTCTTCGTATCACGGATAAAAGATATGTGACTTCATGGAGCCTCGTTATCACGGACAAAGATGGAAAAATTGTCCGGACAATCGGCAATAAGATAGAACTGCCGCAGAAAATGACGGTCTCGAGTTTTTTAAAGCGACTTGTAACGCCCAAAAAGGGTGTTGCCATACCGGAAACTGTTACCTGGAACGGTGCTTTGGATAATGGCGAGACGGCCCCTGACGGGGATTATTATTACTATGTTACTGCTGCAGATGACAACGGTAATACAGGCTATACACCGGATATCAGAAAGACAGCTCCTCTTCATGTTGTTGTAGACAACACGCCGCCAGCGATTGTACTGGATCAGCCTGATCAGAATGACCGTATTTTTGGTGAAGGTGCAAAATCGGAATTTCAGATAAAGCAGAGCGGTTCACAAGAAGATTTATGGACGGCTCAATTCTGCAATGCCCGTAATGAAACGGTAAAATCGATAAAATGGGAATCATCCGCACCCCTCAGTTTCAGATGGAATGGTACAAACGACAGCGGAACTCCGGTTGCCGACGGTATATATTCATACATCATTACGGCAAAAGACCGTGCAGGCAATGTTTCCGTACCGGCTTCCATTACCGGAATTATTTATTCCGCTGAAAAGCCCGCTACGAATATAACGATTAACAGTGGCAAATATTTTTCACCTGGTACATCAAGTTCTCTGCAGACTATTACTTTCGGGGTTACGATTCCTGTACCTGCAAAGGATTCCGGGAACAGACTCGTTGACTGGCAAATAAATGTAATTGACCGGAACGGAAAAGTATATACATCCTTCCATTCCAAAAATACGGCAGAAACGGGAAACCCTCCTGCAACTATTGTTTTTAATGGAAAAGATAACAACGGAAATATCCTTCCCGATGGAGAATATCAGGCTTTTATGACTGCATCGTATCTTAACGGGTATGAACCAGCTCCGATAAAATCTCCTGTGTTTGTTCTGGATACCACGAAACCTGAGGCAGTCGTACGTGCTTCCGACAGAATATTTTCTCCTGACGGCGATGGAATCAAGGATACGGTTACTCTTTATGAGATGATAACACCTGAAAACGGTGCTCCGGTAAAGTCATGGCAGGGATTTATTGTTTCCGCAGAGGACGCATCGAAGACCGTACGTCAGTTTGATTTCGGTGAATTCCCGCCGGAATCAGTGGTATGGGACGGTATAGACAGTAACGGGAAGCTTGCAGGAGACGGTTCTTACAATTATGTACTTACGGCTACAGATCTTGCCGGAAACATATGCAGAAAAACCACTGATGAATCCTTTACTCTTGATACAAGCAAAACCGAAGTTGTCCTTGCAGCAAGAGGAATGGCTTTTTCTCCGAATAATGATCGTGTAAAGGATACTATCGGATTCTCGGTTATCTCAAAGACAAGAAGTGCTGTATCAGATTATTCCCTTGAAATAGATGATGCAAAGGGAAATGCAGTAAAAACGGTTAAGGGTACGCGTGCACTGCCGGAATCTTTCATATGGGATGGTAAAGGCAATGACGGTCTCGTATGCTCTGACGGTGCATATACGGCGTTATTGGTCGTCAGTTCAGAAAGTGGTTCACAGGCAAAATCCGTGACCCGGCCTTTTGAACTCGATACACAGCCTCCCGCTCTTACAGCGGCTGTTCCGTGGACAACTTTTTCTCCTGACGGTGACGGTAACCAGGACAATCTTCCTGTAACAATAACAGGTTGTACTGATGAACAACTCTGGACAGGCAAAATTACTGATGCAAAAGGAATGACCGTACGTTCATATACATGGAAAGGAACAATACAAACAGCAGATGAAACTGGAAAGATGAGTTCAGGATTTATATGGAACGGTACCGATGAGGCGGGAAATAAAGTTTCAGATGGTACATATACGCTTGTTCTGGCTTCTGAAGATGAGGCGGGAAACAGGTTCAGTACGAAGGTCAGCAATATTACGCTTGATACGAGAGAAACGAAGGCCTACGTGACTACTGCTCTGGACGGTATTTCGCCAAATGGAGACAATTTCAAGGATACTCAGAAATTTACAATCCGCACAACGTTAAAGGAAGGTATATCTTCCTGGCATTTCAATATATGCGGTGCGGACGGTACTACAGTTCGCAGCTGGTCCGATGCGGACAGTGCTGATCTTCCGGCAGAAATAACCTGGGACGGATTCGATGCGGCAGGAAAAATTGCAGAAGGCACATTTACCGGTACGTTAACTATGACATACATAAAGGGAAATAAGGTAACGGCAGTTTCATCGCCATTTGTCTGTTCTGTAATACCGCCTCTGTTGACCGTTGCCACTGCACCTGAATATTTCAGTCCTGATAACGATGGTACTGATGATGATCTTTTCATAAAACTGTCCGGAAAGACGCAAAACAAACTTACAAAATGGGCATTTACCATTATGGATCCTCAAAATGGGCATACGTTCTGGCAGACGGCAGGAACATCTACAATTACCGAAAGAATTATTTGGGATGGACTGAGCAATACGAGTAAAGATACAAGCGGGATGGCTGAAAGAGTTCAGTCTGCAATGGATTACCCGTGGGTATTTACGGCTACCGATGACCTCGGAATGTCCTCAACCGTGCAAGGAAAAATCAGTGTGGATGTACTCGTCATACGCGACGGTAATGTACTCAAAATGGCAGTTCCTTCCATTATATTCCGTAGTGATCACGCGGATTTCAAAACTGAAGCAGAAGTCGGAAAAGGCGGTCTTTCTGCTGATAAAGCGGCGAATGACGAACGTGTGCTCAAGCGTATTGCAGAAATCCTGACCAAGTTCAGTGACTATAAAGTAACGATCGTCGGTCATGCAAACAGGGCAACCGCATATGAGGAAGAAGAAACACAGGATAACCCCAAAATATGGGGGCCTGCGCTTATTCCCCTTTCTCAGGATCGTGCGAAATTTGTTAAAGACTATCTGGTTAACCATGGTATTAGTGCTGACCGTCTCTCTACAGAAGGTAAGGGAGCAACCGAACTTGTTGTTGACTGGCAGGATAAAGACAATAACTGGAAAAACCGGCGTGTAGAATTTATATTGAATAAATAAAACATACAAAATGTGCCGGATGCTTTACCCGGTATAGATAAAAAAGGCTGCCTGTATCCGGGCAGCCTTTTTTATCGGGAATAATAGACGATATATAAATCACTGTTTCCTTAGGGGAGGGCTTTACACCTGTCTGATTGAGACGGGATCGCCGATCATGTTTTACAGTCCGAGAACTTCCCCGACAAGGATAACTTTGATTCGTTTTTCCGGTTTACTCATTCTGGTCGTTACCATATAGGTACAGATACAGCCGGGAGAAACGCAGTCTGCGCATTCTCCTGTAACCGTGCAAGGGGCTTCTCCGGATACACGCTGATGATTTGCCGGTGCTGCAAAATTGCGTGTCCGGCTTTCTGCGTCTGCCAGGGTTTTAACGACTTTATTCATACCTGCGATCACGATAACACTTTTGGGACCATATATCATTGCGGCTATGCGGTTCCCGCCGCCATCTATGTTGAACAACTGACCATCCTCGGTTATCGCATTTGAGCTCATAAGAAAAGTTCCACAGGAAAGCGCGTTACGCATAAGGATATTCCGTTCTTCAGGAGTTTTTGCAGTGTCGCGGTCTATTACCTGGTAGCCTTGTTCATTCAAAAGTCCCTGAATATTCAGCGCGGTCAGCGTCATTGAACCGCCCCATGAAACCGTATCCGTGTGAGGAATAAGAGAAAGGAGCTTTTCAGCTGCTTCTTTTCCTGTCCGGCAATAATATGCTTCGAAGTGGCGGCGTTTTAGTGCTTCTGCGACTTTTGGGCCTGCCAGGTCATACCGCTCCTGTAATGGATTTTTCTGATTCATGATTCAAGTACCTCCATTGTCACTATATCATAATTTTATATATATCAGGCAAAGTTTTATATACTTCCACAGCATTATCAGTCGTAAAGAATTGACAGTTTAATAAAGGAAAGCTCAGGAACCCGTATTTCCTGTAGAAATTTTGATAAGAAATTATCAGGTTTTATCTGAATTTACTTTTTTTCCATCGCCGTTGTAAGATCCAGTATTTTTTTATGTACCGGTTGCATTTTTTTTATTATATATTCGCCTGATGCATTTCCTCCCTTATACCATTCAAATTTCTTAAATAATGTTAACAATTTATTATCCTTAAAAGGGTAACCATAATAAGCAAAGACGGTATTACGAAGTGTTCTGAGGTCAGTTTTATCCATTCGTGGTAATAAAGTATTTAAAAACTCAATTTTTGTTGCGTCATCAGATAAAGTATCTTCATCAAGAATATTAAACATATGTTGGGCTAATGCATAGAATCTCTTTTTCTCAGTTTCTTCTTTTGTAAGATTATAGAATCTTGTAATCCCTTTTTTTACTTCTTCAGGTTCTGCATTATCAGTATCACATATATACTGATTAAATCGTATGACTATTCCATCAGTACTGTAATTTACATCGGTAATCGAATATTTTGTTCCCGTCCCATCAAAGAGTCTTACTATTTGCGGGTGTCCGTTTTTTATCTTATACGTGAGACCAAAACCGATATCGCCACCACCTCCTCTGTCATATTTATACGTATATTCGTCTTTTATACTGTCATATGAATGAGACATTGTAAATCTGCAGTATTCGGGAATGAAATAATCGTAATAACAACCATCTTTGTTGTTCTCATCAATTACCTGTTGGTAGAACGGTATATCGCCACCAGTGATACTTTTACCGTTGTCAATTATTGTATAATTTATTTCAGAATCATACCATGTATTAAAACCAAAAAAAGATTTCGGATATGTATACCATGATTTGTCAGTTTTTGTTGAAATTATGTCAGGCTGCTGATTTTTTTCCGTTACTATTGGTTTATCATTATTTTTTGAACATGAAAACAGTAAGAAAAGGACAATAAGACGTAATA
>DCFS01000092.1:10130-11877 GCA_002319875.1 Treponema sp. UBA1798
ATTTCCAATTCAGTTTTTCTCCTTCTTCCCGCTTTGTAATCAGCCTGACAAAAGATACCATATGTGTGTCCCTGCTGTCAGCTGGTGTTGATGCGGTTGTTTTTCGAACCTGTTCCAGATATCCGCCAAAATACCATCCCGTCATGTCTTGTGCCAGCGGTTTTCCGCCGCAGTCGGTTCCACCGTTCTGTACCCGGTAACTGTAGATATTGTCAATGATGTTCTGCCTGTCTGTTTGTATGATTTTTACCTTTGTTCCTTTTTTTATTGTTGTAATAACCATACGGTCTGTACGTAACTTGAGGTCATTGTCCGCTGATTTTGCCGTATTCTCTGACATCGCATTTGTTTTTATCTTCAAGAGCGGTCAGTCTACGACAAAAATGAAATCATAGAACAGCGTTGCCGTACTTCTTTTTAATCGCTATGAACATAAAATGCAGAAAAATAAAAAAAAACCTTAAATCTGATTACAAAAAGAAAGCAATTACATTATATTATTTACGATAAAAATAATTTGTATAGAGCTTTAAACTTCAAATAGTATGAGCCGGAATAAATATTATAAAATTTCCGGTTGCAACACCTTTTATTAAATATTATTGAACGTGGAGTGTGAAAAGAAAGATGCAGCAGCGGGAAAATAATTCAGTTTCAAAGATAAAATCCGGCAGTAATAAAACTCTGCCAAAGGATTTTGAAACCTTGGTCAATTCCGCCGACGCGGAGGCAATAAAGGGTGTATTTGCAAAATGTGCGCTGACTGCACATACCCGTGACTTTTATAAACAGACGGCGCTCCATTTCCGGGATATCCCGCTTGAAGTGATGGAATGGCTTCTGGATCAGGGCCTTGCTGTTGATACGGAAAGTACCTACGGAACACCCCTCCTGATACAAGCATCCTTCGGTAATTACGAGCGGTGCAGATTCCTGATAGAGCATGGCGCAGATGTTCATGCTGTTGATTATGCGGGGCTTACCCCGCTTCACGCAGCAGCGGCCAGCAGGACTACCGGAACTGTTCCGCTGGTCAAAATGCTTCTTGAGCATGGAGCGGATCCGGCTGTTCATGCAGGGCATATCGAAGATGGGAAAACACCTTTACTGTATATGCTGGGCCGGTGCGGCATTGCAAACAGCCTGACCGCTGACGTTGCGGAAATTCTTTTATCTGCACAGAAGGATTCCTGCCGGAAAAGCCTTTTCCGCAAAATTCTGCCTGCGGCATGGTGGGAACCAATGTCCATTCCTGCTGAAGAATGGAAGACAGCGCAGATATACGTGTCACGGATGGGCGGGGAATTTGAATTCCGCAAAAAGGACTGGGAGGAAACATATCGCTCGGAACGGCAGAGCGCAATAAACCGCCTCTATAAACTGTTCGATGTAGTACCGGCTCCACCCCGCCGTGAGTATGACGGGAAATCCCCGATAACGGTTGAAGCAAAGGAATGGAAAAAACAGTACAGCGAATTATGGGAGCTTCTCGTTCCTTCAAGCGGCAGTGCCTTCACTATGCAGGGCGAGGCTATACGTATAACCGGACGGGTTTCAAACGAAGTGTCCGGTAACGGCGGTATAAACTGGGATGGTGAATTCAGGAAGATGCTGATTGCCCTTTGCAGTTATCTTGCATATGGAAACATTCCTGACGGTTGTGACGGAGAATCAGTACAAAATGCTGTCAATGGAATTATCGGGGCAAAAGGGTATAACTGTGAGGAAGAAACCGATATTTTGTGCG
>DCFS01000163.1 GCA_002319875.1 Treponema sp. UBA1798
TTAAGCCTCATAAGCGTAATGATTAAGACTGAAAAAAACGGAAGGTATCTGAAGGGTAACATTATCAAATTGAAGTGGAAAAAGCCGGGCACACGATATACCGTACTGGCCAAACAGACCTCACAGTAAGCCGCCTGATATCACGTTTTCTGATTGAATAACATCATACAGATACAAAATGTAAATTGACAAGTATGCATATTTTATATAAAATAACTAATCTGTTTTACGGGGAGTTAACTCAGAGGTAGAGTGCTACCTTCACACGGTAGAAGTCACTGGTTCAATCCCAGTACTCCCTAATAAAACGGTTTTATATCATATGGAATGTATAAAACAGAATATCCGGTTTCAGAATATTTTTCCATTATAGTGATACTTCTACGTGCGTACTTGAATCAGAAGCAACGATTCACCGGCAGGCACCATATCCTCTGACAGATATAATAGTTATAGTTGATTGACAAATCCGGCAGCGGGACCGATAATTAGAAAATCTTGATTGGAGGTAGTTATGGATGAACCAAAAATTGCTCAGAGTTTTCCGTATAGCACAGAAGTAGAGGCTGGAAAGACCTATTATTGGTGCGCCTGTGGAAGAAGCGCAAGCCAACCATTCTGCGACGGATCCCATAAAGGAACATCATTTACTCCGGTGAAATTTACGGCAGAAAAAACCGAGACTGTACACCTGTGCGGTTGCAAGCACACAAAGAACCCACCCTATTGTGACGGTTCCCATCATTCACTTGGTAAAAAATAAAATTCTTCGTTTTTACCGTAAGTTTGTTGCAATGATCGGCGGGAATGCATAGTTGTTTATCGGACAGCCGTAGCACATCAATGTGCTGCGGCTGTGTAGTATAATCACATAGAGTGATGTGTGTGATTATAAAACTGTTCTTAAAACTAAAAACATGACGGCAATACTCATAACAGCTTTCCCTTGTGTAGTGTTATGCTTACAAAGTTCCAGTATCCGGCAGACGGCAATCGGACGGGAAAATCCGTACCACAAATATACCTGATTACATATAACGTTGAAGCTTTGTACTTGTTTTCCTATTATTTTGATAATATATTATAAACATTATGGAATATAAAAGCATTTTGATAAAAGATACAACTCCGCAGGAGCGTAAAATAATAGTCGAAGAATCTCTCAACTGCGGAGATCCCTGCGAAAGCTGTTGTGCATGCGGCGGACTTGAAATAGACTACCAGCAGTATATTGACGGAAAAAAAGAGCTGAAGGAACTGAATGCGGAATATCAGGCAAACTATATGCGTGGAAGCTGCAAGGAACAAAATAATCAGTCATCATGCTCTCTTTGACACCACCCGGAACACAGACTGCGTAAAGCAATTATTAAAGTCAATAATTTAAACGAAGCATTTTAAAGACAGAAGAGTTTTGAAAATGCCTCAAACATATACAATTTTTCAGGATGTACGTATGGAAGCAGCTTTGTATCTGATACCAGTGACATTAGGCGATACACCGGTAGAACAGATTATGCCGGTGTATAATCACGATATCATAGTCCAGATTAAATATTTTATAGTCGAAAATATCCGCTCCGCCCGCCGGTTCCTGGCAAAAACAGATAAAAACATAAACATCGGTGATCTGATTTTTTATGAACTTAACGAACATACGGATCTCAAATCCATCGGTAATTATCTTGATCCGCTTGTTAATGACAACAGCCCGATGGGTGTTATTTCTGAAGCCGGATGTCCGGCTATAGCAGATCCTGGCGCAGCTATTGTTGCGCTTGCCCAAAAAAAGAAAATCAAAGTCATACCGCTTTCAGGACCATCTTCCATTGTTATGGCCCTTATGGGGAGCGGCTTTAACGGACAAAATTTTGCTTTCAGCGGATATCTGCCTGTAAAACCGGGAGACCGTACAAATAAACTGAAACAGCTTGAATCCCGCATGTATAAAGAAGATCAGACGCAAATTTTCATAGAAACGCCATACCGCAATGAAAAAATGATCGAAACCGTATTAAACGCATGCAAACCTGACACTAAACTGTGCATAGCTGCAGGCATTACCTGCCCGGAAGAATATATCAGAACTCTGACTATAGCCCAATGGAAAAAAGAAAAAATACCGGAGTTAGGAAAAATTCCGGCAATCTTTCTATTGTATAAATAAGTCACTTTCAAAAGTCAGACGGATTTTGAAAACGACTCAGGCAATAAAACATTAAAGGGCGCGGACCTTTTAAAAACACGCCTGTTAAAGGAACATCCGAAAGATTATCTGAATTTTACAATTAATTCCGGCGCATGCAAAAACCATATACGATGAATAACGTTTTCTGTATAATACTTTTCACTTATGAAAACGGAATTTATATTAAAAAGGTTTTTTATGTCGCTTACCGGCGTACTGTTTCTGGGCCCTGTCGTTGCATTACTGCGTAAATCCGGACTTGGTACAGATCCGTGGACCTGTTTTGTAGTCGGAATGGCGAATATTTTTCACTCCCGATATGGGATACTCTATCCTGTTATTATCGGTGTACTGCTGGTGATTGTTCTTTTTGTTGATAAGCACTATATAGGTATCGCAACAGTACTGAACCTTCTGCTCATCGGGCCTCTCGCAGATCAGGTAAAAATACTGCTCGACAGCCTGTTTTCAATACACATGGTCTGGCAACAAGTCGCATGCCTTGCGGCAGCACTTCTCATTCTCTGCATTGCATCATCCCTCTACATTACGGCAAACCTCGGAGTCTCATCATATGATGCTGTTGCGCTTATTATGGCAGACAAGCTGCCAGTTACATTCCGGTGGTGCCGTATAGGTACAGACATAGTGTGTACGCTGACAGGTTTTCTGTTTAACGCAACCATCGGAATAGGGACTGTACTCACAGCCTTTTTCATGGGGCCGGCAACACAATTTTGCTGTGTACATATTGCACAGCCACTGCTTGGGAAAGATAAAGATTGAAGACAGCTGCGCATACAATCTGTTTATACATACCCTTCCCACATAGTGTAAAACACATAATCCCCTGGTTACTGACGGTGCTGTTCAAGGTACTGCTTAAAATCAAGAGCTGAAAGTGGTTTTGAATAATAAAACCCCTGAGCCATATCACAGCCTATCGATTTGAGGAACTCAATCTGCGGAAGCGTTTCCACCCCCTCGCAGACAGTCTCTTTGCCAAGTTCTTTCGCCATTTCCATAACTTTTGTTATTATAATTTTCGATTCCGGGGAATCTTCAGCCCGATACAGAAAATTTCTGTCCATCTTGAGCACGTCTACGGGAATTGTATGCAGCATATTCAGAGAAGATTCTCCGGAACCGAAATCGTCCATTGCGACACGAAACCCGGCCTTTTGAAGCTGCTTCGTTACATTTATAAGGAGTGTATCATTCTGCCCGGTAGCACGCTCAATTACTTCGATTTCTATGAAAGAAGATGGTATCCGGTATAAAGAAAAAAGGGTTTTGAAATTATATATAAAATCAGGCGCATTCAAATGGAAACGGGACATATTTACGGAAACAGGGACCATAAGTACACCTTTATCCAGCATCCGTTGTACATACTCGAACACTTTCCGGTATACGTAAAAATCAAGTTTTATGATATAACCGTTTTTTTCAAGAACCGGCATAAAATCATCAGGAGGCAGGAGACCATTTTCCGGACTATTCCAGCGGACGAGAGCCTCTGCTCCGGTAATTTTTCCTGTTTTAAGATCAATCTTAGGCTGATACATTACAAAAAATTCTTCATTATCAAAAGCTCTATCCATGCAGCTTTCGATCTGCTGGTCAAACCCCATCTGTCTGCGCATGGTATCGTCAAATACCGCAACACTGTTTACGAGATCCTGTTTTATTGTGTATTTTGCATAACCGGCCTTTCCGATAAGATTTTGAACAGTATCATACCCGAAATCCCTACCGGTAAGAGCAACACCATCCTTGATTACATAGTGAAAACCATGCGAAGCAGCCTCCGCATTACACCAGGTAAACAACTGCGTACATTTATAATTGCAATCTGTCTGTGACTCTACAGGAAAAAGAATATAAAATCTGTCGGCATATCCCCGTGCAATGAATGTGTCTGAGGGCTGGTATTTTTTGAGACTTTCCGCATAAAATTTCAGCACCTTATCCCCATAAGCTGCACCATAAACTTTATTTATATACTTGAAACCACGGATATCAGACTCTATAACAGCATAATTAACATTACGGTTCCTGCGTAAAAGTCTGTCTGCTTCCTGTTCAAACCGCCGGCTGTTCCAGAGTTCTGTCAGATCATCAGTAAATGCCCATTTTCTGATATAATAGTTCTTGCGGATACGATACACAATATAGGAAAAGAGAGCGATAAAAAGGGTAATTTCTACCAGCTGCCACTGTCGTTCCCGGATTGCTGAACGGCCGGGATGATAAGGAAACATTTTCGCTATTTCGTGAACCTGGTTATCATACAAGTCCTCCGGTAATTGTCTGATTGTTTTATCAAGAATCGTCACAAATTCGCCATACTGATTGCCTGACACGCATAAATGATAGGGAACAACATAACGAAGCGGCAGGCTGTTTCCGAGGTCCGGATAATCGCTCAGGTTATAGCTTGAGCCAAGCAGATAATCGGGAATAACAGTCGCCTCACATTTTCCATCGGAAACAGCATCCAGACATTCCGAGAATGAATTATAGTATACAGGTTCAAAGGGCTTCAGCTTGTCCCGGTAATAGGGAATTACATCGCTCATCTTTGTCATTATTGCTATTTTTATTCTGCCGCTAATTTTATCCCGGATACCGGCGTTCTGAAGTTCTTCAGGGGTTATCCCCGGACCGGGAATAACCCACTGGACAGTCCTGAATACAGGTATTGTATAATTTGGTATCAGGACAGGATCCTGATGCTCAGGAAGAGGTACCAGGCGAAGCGATACTTCTGTATTACCGGTATGTCTCTGTGATTCAGGCTGATATCTGAAATCAAGGCCCGATATCAGATGCATAGAATCTATCAGACGGTCCAATTCCAGAGGCCCTGAGATATCTACAGGCCGGGCCTTTCGTATAAAATCATGCTCTGCAGGAGTAATATTCGGTATGGACAAGAGACTGTAATCAGAAACCTGCATTTGCCAGTAAGAAATAGTGAATATCTGATTTCTTAAAATATCAGTCACCGCTGTCTGAAGTTTTTGATGCAACCTCCTGTCATTCCCCGATGTAACTATATACAGGGGGTTCGGACCAAAATTCCGGATAATCTTTTCATGACTCTGCAATCTGGTAACAGACACGAATTTCAAGTCAAGACGTCCGGCAGTGAAATCATTCTCAAGATCAGCAGCCGTTCGATAATATTTCAGATGCAGATGCAGGCTGTTTTCTGCAGCAAAATTCTGCAGTTCATTCGTCATATACGGCTCATTTTCCAATATTCCTACAACGGCATTATCAAGTTCCCTGATATCACCGGCAAAAAAATCCGCATTTTCAAAAGTGGCTATCAGTAAATTGCATGTTACAAAATACGCGGGTTTAATATAAAAATATTTTTTTGCCTGTTCCGTTGAATACGGTAATCCAAGAAACATATCAATGGAGCCGTTTTCAAGGAGGTGCGGGAATGTATTGAAATCCGCAGAATAGAGCTTATATGTCCAGCCCGTCTGAGCAGAGAGTTGTTCCAGAAACATGGAATCATAACTTTTACCAGAGTTTAGATTCGGAGTATTTTGTTCAGCTGTATGATTATTTACACCGACACGAATCGTCTCCGGAAATAATACATATACTCCATCCAGACAGAGAATAGCAATAAGTAAAAGTTTCCTGCAATAAC
Organism: Treponema sp. UBA1798; assembly: GCA_002319875.1. Classification (GTDB taxonomy): domain Bacteria; phylum Spirochaetota; class Spirochaetia; order Treponematales; family Treponemataceae; genus Treponema_D. The sequence goes on from DCFS01000163.1 coordinate 5,862, forward strand.
CGGATATATAAAAAAAATCTTTCACAGGCGTAATTTCAGTATATCATTAAAATACTGTTTATGGCTTAATAATATATCAAACAGTATATTATTTTAAATACATTGTAACAATAGAGATATCCACTACTATTATAGAAGTTGAAAAAGTGCCCCTTTGGCTGAATCATTCTGTTTTCACAAAATCTGTACTTGTTATAAATGTAATGATATACTGATACCTATGAATACAATAACTGTTTCTTTTCCGTCTGGAACAATAGTAACTGTTCCTGCCGGAACGACTGCAGCATCCCTGATGGATAATTTTTCAGAACCCCCTGCAAAAATACTGGCCGTTATCGCGAATAATGAAGTCTATTCGCTGACCTCTCCGCTTCTCTGTGACGTTTATCTTGAACCGGTATTGGCAGCAAGTAAATACGGTTCTTCAGTATACAGGCGTTCACTCTGTTTCCTCATGGCAGCGGCAGCGCACCGTCTGTTTCCAAAATCGAGACTGCTTGTCGGACACAGTCTCGGGTACGGTTATTACTATACGCTTGATACCGACAAGCGTATGAAGCAGGCTGATATTGACAAACTGAAAACTGAAATGCTGGCCCTCGTACAGCAGAATCTGCCGCTGCAGACTTCTCATATTTCCTATAAAGAGGCTATTGCCCTTTTTGAAAAACTTGGTCTGATTGAAACACGAAAGCAGCTGGACTGCATCTGCCCGGATGCGGTAAAAATTAATACGCTGCTTGATTTTTCAGATATGTATTTCGGACCGCTCGTCCTTTCCACTGGCTATCTCAGGGTATTCGACCTGATGGCTTATGGAGAAGGATTCCTGCTGAGATTTCCAACATCTTCAAAACCGGATGAACTGCCGGAATTTCATGATATACCGGCCCTGTTCACTATTTACAGACGATATAAGGAATGGGGTAAACAGCTCGGTGTTACATCTGCTGCGTCTCTTAATGAACTTGTAAAAAATCGTACGATTAAAGAGTTTATCGACATAACCGAAACTTTTCAGGTTAAATGTATCGCCGATATTGCCGATCAGATACACGAACGCGGACAGGTAAAAGTCGTACTTATTGCCGGGCCTTCCAGTTCCGGTAAAACAACGACATCAAAAAAACTGGCTCTGCAATTACAGGCTATTGGTTACCGTCCGAAAGTCATCAGCCTGGACAATTATTATGTCGGACGAGAGCATAATCCGAAAGACGAAAATGGAAATTACGATTATGAATGCCTGGAAGCACTGGACGTACCGCTGCTGAACCAGATACTTATTGATCTCTTTGACGGAAAAGAGGTCAAACTCCCCTCATATAATTTTGCTAAAGGAGAACGCTTTTACGACGGTTCGACCATGAAACTGGAAAACCACGATATTCTGGTTATGGAAGGTATTCATGGCCTTAACGATAAACTGACCCCTCTGGTCAGGCCGGAATATAAATTCAAGATTTATCTTTCAGCCCTGACCCAGCTTAATCTCGACGACCATAACCGGATTTCCACCAGTGATAACCGGCTGATACGCCGTATAGTCCGGGATGCACAGTTCCGCGGTAAGAGTGCAGCCGAAACAATTGACATGTGGGATAACGTCCAAAAAGGAGAACGGCTCCACATATTCCCTTTCCAGGATAACGCTGATGCCATGCTTAATACGGCACTCGACTATGAGCTTCCGGTTTTGAAAG
>DCFS01000176.1 GCA_002319875.1 Treponema sp. UBA1798
TTTCCGCTTTCCAGCCGCTTCAGCAGGAAGGGGAACACAGTTTCAAAATCGACGCCGTACCAGTTGTAACCGGAATGCGAGACGGTCGCTTTAATCGATTCTACGACGAAATCCGCAGCCAGTGCAAATGCCTTTTCGAGCGTAAAACCGCGCATAAGGGCGCCGACGCAGACGCTTGCAAAGATGTCCCCGGTTCCATGGAAACTGGTTGGCAGTTTTTCATGGAAATAACGGGAAAATTGTCCTGTTTTTGAATCATACGACATGATGCCGATTTTACCATGCACGCTGCTGAGTGAAGGCTGGTCCCCGGTAAAAACGACACCTTTCAGGACAACACGTTTTGCGCCGAGTGCTGCCAGTTTGAGCAGAATATCTTTTATATATTGTTCGTCGTATCCTTCAGCCCTGTACGGAATGCCCAGCATAAAAGAAGCTTCCGTCAGATTCGGAACGATAACGTCTGCTTTGCCTGCAAGTTTTGCCATGGCAAATGCGAATTCCTGTGTAAAACCGGGGTACAGTTTGCCGTTATCCGCCATGCATGGATCTACGAAAACAAGCGTATCTTTCCCGTGGAAATCGTCAAACATTTTCGCCATGAGTTCGAGCTGCTTGAAAGATCCCAGATAGCCGGTGTAAATAGCATCAAACGTAATGCCTTCTTTTTTCCAGTGATCACATACCGGCGTAATATCGTCGGTAAGATCGCGGAATGTGAATCCCTTGAACGCGGTATGTGTTGAAAGAACTGCGGTGGGGAGTACTGCTGTTTCCACACCCATAGCTGAAATAACCGGCAGTGCTACGGTAAGCGAACATTTGCCGACACACGAAATATCCTGCACTGTGATGATGCGTTTCATTATTTTTGTCTCCTCAAAAGGCGTAAAGGTATGTACCGTCCGGTATCCTTCCGTGATAAAGCGTGATTTTCTTTAAAGATTCATCCGGCTGCCGGAAACGCTTCATTTTATGAAGCTGTTTGTTTTATCATGGTGCCTTTTGTTTTTTTTGAGTATATATTTTGAAAAGCCGGAAGCTTCATCATATTACTCTCTTTATGAGAAAATGTACACGATATCTCATAGCTGTTTGCGGTAATATTGACAGAGTTCCGCCATGATGGTAGGTTGGGGCATGGACAGATTTCCTGAAGTATATCCTTCCGGCAAAGCGGATATGTACCGGCTGCTGTGCAGTCAGCTTGCAGCCCTGTGCGCTGAAGAACGGCATCCTGTTCCGAATATGGCGAATGCTTCGGCACTGCTTGCCGGTGCGCTTGAGAGAATCAACTGGACCGGTTTTTATATTGTCAGGGAAGTACAAAGCGGACAGTCTGAATTGATGCTCGGACCTTTTCAGGGAAAGACTGCGTGTATCCGTATTCCGGCTGGTAAAGGTGTATGCGGAACTGCGCTGGCGGAAGACAAGACTCAGCTTGTTCCCGATGTGCATGCATTTGCGGGGCACATAGCCTGTGACAGTGCGTCACAGGCAGAGATAGTTGTTCCCATTCATGCCCTCTCTGACGGACATGTTGCCGCCGTGCTCGATATCGATAGTCCTGAATTATCACGTTTCGACGGTGGAGACCAGGAAGGTCTTGAACATTTCGCACGCGTGCTTGAGAAAAACTGCGACTGGCAGTGCTTTCAGGGGAATACAGCTGATATATGCACAATACACTGAATATAACCATTTTATGTAAAGTCGTTGATAATTACGGTGACATCGGTTTCGTGTACCGTCTTTCGCGTGCCCTGACGGCACTGGACGGTGATCTGAAGCTCAGACTTGTCACGGACAATCTTGCTTCTTTTTCGCAGCTTGCGCCGGCAATAAAGCCCGATGTTCCTGTCCAGCGGTACGGGGAATGGACGGTATACGACTGGAACGCATACGAAACGGCATACCGCGATTTTACAGCGAACCCTCCTCGCGTTATTCTGGAATGTTTCCAGTGCGGTCGTCCCGGCTGGCTTGAAAGACTCCTGTTTGATTCCGGCATGACGGATACCGTTCATATCATCAATATAGAATATCTGACGGCAGAACCGTATGCGGATGATTTCCACTGTCTGCAGTCCCTGACACGCTCTGCGCGCGTTCAGAAAGTGAATTTCATGCCGGGCTTTACGGAAAAGACAGGAGGACTGATACTCGATGAACCTTTCATGCACTATCTGTCCGCAAAGTCTTCCGCTGTAAAAGCGCTGGCGGCTTTTGTACCGGATATAGTCTTACACGCTGATTCTGCCGCTCCGGCTGCCTGTTCCGGGCCGGAGGAGTTCAGAGTTCTGGTTTTCAGTTATGAACGTGACTTTACGCCGGTAGTACGGGCTCTCTCGCGGTTTCAGGCAGTACGCCGGACGATACGGTCTTCAGGTAAGGGAGACCGCCTGACAGATGACGCAGCCGGATCGGGTTTTACCGTCCATGTATTTGCCGCCGCAGGGCTCAGCCTGCAGCCGTTTCTCAATGCCTGGGAACGTGAAGGGCGGCCGTTTCCCGTAACCAGACTGCCGTTCCTTCCGCAGACAGTATGGGACGCGCTTTTTTGCGTTATGTCGTTTTCATTCGTCCGTGGAGAAGATTCCCTTTCACGTGCATGCCTTGCCGGCATTCCTTTTGTATGGTATGCATACCCGCAGAATGAAGAATACCAGCTGGTAAAAGTACAGGCACTGCTCGACCGCATGAAACCTTTTTTTTCCGGAGAGGATTTTGAGGTGCTGAACCGGTACTGGCTGCACTATAATACCACAGCTGACAACGGAAACGTTTCCGGCGGCGGAGAAGAGGATCTGTATGAATTGTTCCGCATGTATGACACGCTGTATTCAGGATTTGAGGGGTTTGCGGCTGCCGTAAAAAATAACGGTGACCTTGCAGAACATCTGCTGCTGTATATGCAACAGTTGAAATATTACTGAAATAACGGTATGCTTAGCATGATATAAGGTGTCCGTGTTTTTTATGAATACCGGACTTTTTAGAGGTTTGAGATAATGTTAACAACAGCAGAAATTAAAGTCGGAGCTGCATTCGTTTATAACAATGCCCCGCTTATTGTTCAGCGTATGCTTGGCCAGAAGTCTGGCCGCGCAGGAATGGTTACACGTCTTCGTGTAAAAAATATCATTACCGGACAGACAATGGATGTCGGGCTTGATGCGGGCGAAAAGTTTGAAGAAGTCGATCTTGACGAGCATACGATGAAGCTGTCATATATCGATGCAGATACCTTTGTATTTATGGACCAGGAATCTTTTGAGCAGTTCGAAATGTCCAGAGAGGATATGGGTGAAAATGCCGGCTATATTGCTCCCGATGATGACGTCGATGTTACGATTACATTCCACGATGGAAAACCAGTCGGCTTGAAGCTGCCTGTAGACGTAACCCGGACTATTACCTATTGTGAACCGGGTGTGAAAGGAGATACCAGCGGCAAGGCTACCAAACCGGCGACGCTTGATACAGGAATTTCCGTTCAGGTACCGCTGTTCTGTACTGAAGGTGAAAAAATTGTGATAGATACGCGCGACGGTTCATTCGTCGAGCGGGCAAAATAGAAAGTAAAAAATAGTAAGTCCAAAATACTACATAACTAAAAGTTATAACAAGGCCTGTACGGTAACTCCGTACAGGTTTTTTTACAGGTTATGTTTCGCTTCGTGCAAGTATGTGCAGTTTTGTCGTTTGTCTGAAGCCGTACGAGGCGGTGTTGCCCGTTTTTACAGCTGTTTCGCGGATTTCAGGATTCTGTATTTCTACCATATCGTAGCGGCGTAATGTGAAAAATCCCTGAACAAGTGCTTCATGGTCGTCGTTTTTTGCAGAAAAGGGGAAACGGTTTTTACCATCGCACAGCAGAAACCTGATACGCCCTGCCTTATTGAGCATGCCATCGGATACGACCCGGGCACGGATTACTTTATCGGATTCCGGTAACCCCGTTTCCGGATAATACCGCCTTCCGTTATCTTTTGAACCGGCTGCTGCGGCCTTTTGCGGAGGCCTGACGATGATAAAACTCATTTTTACTGATTCCCGGTCAAGGCCGGCTGCATGTGCAAGCGATGCAACCGGTTCCGGAGGATTCCAGTTTATTTCTGCATGGCACGTATGCCCGGTACCGGCAGACAAGGCAGGGCAGGGCGCGTTTCCCATGCAGGGGCTGATCACGGTATATCCGTTTTTGCAAAGCCTGTCACGGACAGAAAGCAGATCACGGCTTGTTTCAAGAAGCGCGGGTTCAACGATAAGCAGAAAACCTCCGGGTAACAGATGTGATGCCGCTGATTCCAGTAAAGAACTGCGCTTTTCAATACGGTCAGTATCTTTCCGCCAAAGTTCGTTCAGTGCATGACACACTACAATGATGTCGAAGGGGCCTTCCTGAAGAAAATCTGCGGATGCAATACGGTTCCCGGACCTGCACGCGGTATCTGAGGCAGCTGTCTGCGCGGTCTTTTCCAGGTCAGCCGTTGTGGCGGTCAGCTTTATTGTCTTTCCATTATCTGCCTGGAAGGCACAGAGAATCTGTTTTGCCAGCCGGAGGGCTTCTTTGCCGGAATCGGTAAGAGTTAATTCAAAGACAGCCTCCGGCTGTATGGCATGTATATAATCCAGCAGCGCGGTGGCTGCCGGGCCGGGCCCTGACCCCAGGTCGAGTATTTTGAAAGGTCTTCGTTCCTGAACGGCAGCGTCAGCCTGGGAACGGAAAGTATCGCAGGCCGACACTGCTGCCAGTGATACCTGCATATAGGAAACCGGCCAGTAGTAAAGAAGATATGCGCCGAGCAGCGGCGTGTCATCCATATAACCGGCGCCTGCAAGGTGCCGGTCGCCGGTAAGGCCCCGCTGCAGTGTAACAAGTGCCGCAGCGGCCCGCTGTATTTCTTTTTCCGTCAGAATGCTGCTGCTGTTTCCACCCCGCCACAGCCGCATAAGGGCCGGCAGGTGAAGTGAAAGCATCTGATCCATGCGGGGAGATAATTCCGTCATCGTATGCGACAGCCTCTTTCCGGTTTTCCCAGGGCCGCAAGCCTGGCGTACTCCTGTTCTATCTGTCCGAACGCGGCGACAAGAGGGGATCGTTCCCTGTCCATTTCCTGCATGATTTCATCATAATTGTTTTCAGTAACAGTGGTAATATTCTGGTCCAGTTTTCCGTTCCTTGCCATACTGGCTATAATGCCTGTCGTTTTTTCTTTGGGAAACGCTTCCTTGTAGCTGCGGTTTCCGGAAAGTGCGCTCAGAATATCCGCTACAGCCATAATTCTCTGCTGCAGCGTCAGGTCTGCTCCTGTCAGATGATCAGGATAACCGCTTCCGTCAAGCTTTTCATGATGGCGTACGGCTATATCGGCCAGTTTGTCGTCTACTATTCCCCGGATCATTTCATCGGTTTTAACGACATGCATCCGCATTACGGCAGCCTGACCGTTATCAAGACCTGATGAGGATTCGAGTATGTTTACCGGTACCGCAAGTTTTCCGATATCATGAAGCAGGGCCGCAGTAAACAGTTCGTCCAGTTCCCTGCTGCTGCATTTCATGCGTCTGCCGATTGCGACGGCGAGCGCCGATGTGTTTATGGTGTGGGTTACGGTCACCGGACTGCGGAAATCCATAAGGTATATCATCATTCTGAGGAACTGGAATGCCTGTTCCGCCGGAAAATCAAGTTTTTGCGTCCACTGCTCTATATCGGACAGGAAAGATCCGCTGAAAATGCACTGTTCGAGTTCACCGTGTGCATCAGAGTACAGGAATATTTCGTAATATTCCGGAGACAGTCTGTCAGGAACTAACGTTGCAAGTTTTTTTTTGTCAAAATCAGTTCCTGCAGCCAGCATCGCAATATCCGTTCTGTCGGCAAATGCGATTAGGGCGGCATATTCGCCCATGGGAGAACCCGTTGCCTTTATTTTTTTATATGGCATATGGTGATATCGTATTGCTTCCGCACTTTCACCGAGCGGAGTCATTATTTTCATAAAAAGGTATCCGTACAGCGAGTGGCTGCAGACGTCGCTCAATTCAAATTCAAAGATACGGTCTATTTCTTCTGTTTTATATGCACCAATGTCGTGCATGAGCGAAAGCAGGAACAGTTTTCCCATATCAAATCTGCTTTGCAGATTCCCGGCTTCAACTATTTTACGTGTAAGCCATGCAACCCGTTCGCCATGGTTTATCAGCCGCGGATCGATTACCGCAAGCATTTTGCGGACAATCCTTATAATCTGGTCTGTTGTGAGTATATTCCGGTTTTCCCCGGTTTCTGTCTGCATACTGCGGAATCCTGTTTATTGTTTATCGGGTTCGCAATGGCTGGCGGTTCCGGTACCTGTCGTTTTGCCCAGTCCCAGCATTTCGCTCATTGTTCTCCAGCCGAGCACGGCACATTTAACCCGCGCAGGCATGTGCGCAATATCCTGCAGGGCTGCCGCTTCGTCGAGCTGTTCAAGGTCTTCCGGTTTTACTGTTCCTTTTATCATACCCATAAAGACATCAGCCAGATGCAGTGCTTCATCTTTGTCTTTTCCGATAATAAGGTCGAGCATCATATCCACAGATGCCTGGGAAACAGCACAGCCGCTTCCTGTATAGGAGCCGTCGGTAATTTTACCGTTTTCCACTTTCAGGTTCAGCGTAATGGTATCGCCGCAACTGGGATTTATCCCCTGGAGCGTAAAGGACGGATTGTCCATTGGTTTTTTATGTGCAGGATTCAAATTGTGTTCGTTCAGGATTTCACGATACAGTTCTTTAGTTTCCATAACCCATCCACTTCCGTACATTTTTGAGTTTGTCGAGGAAGAAAACTACTTCTTCTTCCGTATTGTAAAAATACATGCTTGCCCGCGCTGTTGCAGGAACCCCGAGGTATGTGCCCAGCGGCTGTGCACAGTGATGTCCGGCACGTATGGCGATATGTTCGCTGTCGAGCACGGTGGCAATATCGTGCGGATGTACGCCATCTATGGTAAACGTCACGATACCGCAGTGTGCGGACGGATCGGGAGAGCCGATAATGCGTACTTCAGGGATTTTTTTCATACCCTGCATAAGCAGTTGTGCAAGTTCATTGTCGTGTTTTGCTATGGTATCGAGTCCCACGTT
>DCFS01000258.1:0-844 GCA_002319875.1 Treponema sp. UBA1798
AAAGAATCCACCTGTATATTTCCGGGCACTGAATTAATGAGTTTTTTGTAATGTGCCAGCAGTCCTGCATCCTTTGTAGAAATAGAAGATATGCAGGTGTAAAAGCTGCTGTTTTTCCTTGTGATAATGGCGATATTCCTTATGGTATTGATATTGTCTACGGTAATAAGGTACAACGCGTTTCTGATTTTTTCTCCGGAGACATCTTCCTGCATGTTCTGAATAGTGGATGTTTCTGCTGCAACCTTTCCCACTGCAGTGGAAATTTCACTGCTGATACCCAGTGTATATTTGGAAAGGATTTGCATTACATAGGATGTGATTGCCTTTGTATTCTTTCTGTCGACCACGATCGAAGTAAGCAGGGAGACAAGAAGGATGCCGACGATGAGTATAAGAATAATCATTATATTTTTATTTTTGGATTCTTCAAGACTTGTCATTTTTGTTTTCCTGTTTTTGCCGTGCATAATAATCGATCTGGTATTTTCTGGGTGTAACACCTGTTAAGTTCTTAAAACAGTGGTTCAGATAGGAAGCATCGCAGAATCCTGTTTTATCGGCGATTTCGTCAAGTGAACAGTCGACAGGTGATTTTTCCAGAAGCGATATGACTATCTGGATGCGGTAATATTTGACAAAGTCGCAAAAAGAGATGCCCAGATATTTGCTGAACCTGCAGGAAAGGTATGCGGATGAAACTCCCGCCTGAAGAGCTGCATCGGTAAGCTGAATTTCGCGATCATAGTTGTGTTCTACATACTCCATCGCTTTCTTCAGATACAGCGGAAGAGAAGGACCTGAGTATTTGTTTGTTACCGGGGAAGTTTCACCGAGTTTCAAT
>DCFS01000258.1:1173-3923 GCA_002319875.1 Treponema sp. UBA1798
TGTGCATAAGAAAACTTGTCATAGCCGCTGACAATTACGCATATACCGTTCCAGCCTCTGGACCGGACATATTCAAGCAGTTCGAGGCCGTCACCGCCGGGAATGATAATATCGGTGAAGATACAGTCAATTTTGTGTGTCTCAAATGCTGCTATCGCGGACTCGTATGATGAAGCTGTGGCGACAATTTCGAATCCCCCCTGGTATTGTTTTATGTAATTTTTATATCTGTCAACAGCACGGAGCTCATCTTCCACCAGCAGCAGTTTTATGTTCAAAAACTTACATTGCCTCCTGTCCGTTCTATTGTTTATCTGAATCCGGCAATTTGCAACCTTTTTGTTGACCGTTACGTAAAAATATTACAATAAGTGCCAAAGATTCTTAATTGTGAAAACGGGGAAGCTGTCTGATAATCCTGAACAGGAGTGTTGCCATGAGCGTTACGTTTATCGCCAAAAGGAAAAAAATAAAAGCGGAATATATAGCGGCGGTCATTTTTCTCCTGCCGAACCTGAGCGGGTTTATGATTTTTACCGTCTGGCCGTTAATTTATTCGTTTATTCTCAGCTTTATGGACTGGGGAATTCTCAACAAACCGACGTTTATCGGACTGAAGAATTATGCCGGTATTATAAGGGACAGCAATTTCTGGCTCTGTCTGAGGAATACCGCGTACTATTCTTTCGTGAAAGTTCCGCTCAATCTCTTTCTGTCTCTGCTGCTGGCCGTTTTACTGAACAAAGCTTTGCGTGGCCGGAATTTTTTCCGGGCCATTGCCTTTCTTCCTGCCGTCTGTTCATCGGTTGCTGTCGGTGTTATCTGGCAGCCGCTTCTTGAATCAAGCAGAAACGGACTCGTCAACCACCTGCTCGGATATCTGGGCATAAATCCCGTTCCTTTCATTTCTTCGACAGTCTGGGCTATGCCTTCGGTTATCTTTGTCGGCATATGGAAGGAACTCGGATATTTTATGGTAATCTATCTTGCCGGACTTCAGGGGATTCCCGGTTCTTACTATGAAGCTGCAGCTATTGACGGATCGGGTTCCATAAATACTTTTTTTAAGATTACACTACCACTGCTGGCTCCGACTACGTTTTTTGCCTTTGTTACTTCACTTATCGGATCGTTCCAGATATTCGATCTTACGTCGGTATTGACCAACGGAGGGCCGGCAAACGCAACCAATACGCTGGTTATGTATATCTATCAGAATGGTTTCAAATGGTTCAGAATGGGATATGCCTCTGCAATCGCGCTGATTCTGTTCCTGATTATCTTTGCGGTTACCATGATTCAAAACAAAATTGCAGACAACGGAGCGGCGGACTGATATGAAAAACCTCTTAAAAAAGAAAACAAAAAACGCATGGTGGTATCTGCTGCTGGGTATCCTTTTTTTATATTTCTTCATTCCCTTCTGGTGGATGATCGTAACCAGTCTTAAGACGTATTCGCAGGTATATGAAAAGCCGTATACACTGCTATTACCCGGTTTTCACTGGCAGAATTACCCTGAAGTCCTGCGGTCTATGCCTTTCCTGACCTATCTCTGGAATACGGTCAGGATTTCCGTATGGGTGTGTGGAGGGACTCTCGTCACTTCCGGGATGGCAGCTTATGCGTTTTCCCGTCTTCATTTTCCGGGGCGTGACAAGCTGTTCTATGTGTATCTTGCGACGTTGATGATCCCCCGCCAGGTTATCCTTATTCCGAATTTTCTGTTATTCAGGAAACTGGGACTTCTTGATACCCACTGGTCGCTTATTCTGTCCGGTGTATTTACCGCATACGGGACATTCCTTCTCAGACAGTTTTTCCTGAGTATTCCCAAGGAGCTTGAAGAGGCAGCGGTTATTGACGGCTACGGATATTTTTCACGTTTTGTGAAAATTATTATCCCTCTTGCAAAACCTGCGCTGACCACATTACTGATAATTACATTGCTCAATATCTGGAACGAATACCTGTATGCACTGGTATTTCTGCAAAGTGATCATACGAGAACCCTTACACTGGGCCTTGCCCTGCTCCGCGGTGATTTTGATATACAGTGGAACCAGGTTATGGCGGCAACGATTTTCAGTATTTCACCGATTGTCATTGTCTATCTTGCAGCCCAGCGCTACTTTGTCGAAGGTATCGCTCTGACGGGTATTAAGGGATAATGCCCGTGCGGATTATGCCAACACGGCATAGTCCGTGTATCTTGTAAAACCGAAAGATTTTACATTGATACTGAAAGATTTTAAATTGACAGCAGGGAAAAATGCCCTGAGAATACATTTGTAAAGGAGATATGATAAAAATACATCCGTGTATTTTTATCAACTGTAGTTGTTCAAGCGCTGCTTTCACAACTACGATTTACGGCATCCCTGCCGTACCGCTGACGCGGAGTTTTAACAGGAGGAATACATGAAGAAAGTATTCGTTTTTTTATCAGCATTGCTGGTTTTTGCCGGTAATGTCTTTGCTGCAGGTACTAAAGAAGCTGCAAAAGAGAATGGTGTCACGACCATTAAGTATGCATTCTGGGGAAATCCTGAGTCAATCGGAGTGGAGAAGGATATTATCGATGCATTTGAAAAAAAACATCCGGACATCAAAGTCGAACCCGTCGTTGCGGCTTACAACGACTATCATACCAAACTGATGACTATGATTTCCGGCGGTATGGCACCGGACGTAATGCGCATTGATTCTTACTTCTTTAAGGACTTCTGTAATCTGGGTGCTGTGGCAAG
>DCFS01000285.1 GCA_002319875.1 Treponema sp. UBA1798
CTTGCCTGCTCAGGTTTCCCGGAATGTCATAATACGCGATCGATTCCTCTTGCAAAATGTCCGATGCCGGGTTGTAACGGTGAAATTGTCATCCGGAAAACGAAGGGACGCGGGAAAGAGTTTTACGGATGTACGAATTATCCGAATTGTAATTTTGTTACCCATTTTAAGCCGACAGATCAGTACTGTCCGAAGTGCGGCTGGTTTCTTGTTGAGAAATACGATAAAAAGAACGGTACATACAAGTCCTGCATAAATCCGGCTTGTGACTATTTGCATTCTGCTGATGATCAGGCAGATACCGATATTGGAGTATCAGGCGGCGACGATTGACAGCAGAAGGGCCGGATTCCCGGAATAATACTACCATCCATGATGTTTCTGCTGAGTTTCTGCTGTATCTGGAAACTGTCCGCGGTTTTTCACCTCATTCTATTATAGCTTATCGGGGTGATCTTTTGCAGTTCGAACTGTTCCTTGGCGGTCATCGTCCTGTAACTTCTGTTACGCTTGAGGAGCTGAGGTCCTGCATAGGAAAATTATCTGAAGAAAAAAGAGCGGCTGCATCCATAAACCGCTTCATAGCAGCCGTCAGAGCTTTATTTGCCTATTGCCGTAAATTTCAGTATATTCAACATAATCCTGCTCTGGAGCTTCGTACGGTAAAGATGCCGAAACATATGCCGCGTTTTATGACGGAAGCAGAAGTTGATGCATTATGTGCGCAGCCTGGAAAAAAAGAGTTGCTATGGGAAACCCGCGATAAAGCCATCTTTGAATTGTTATATTCTTCTGGTTGCCGCGTGAGTGAACTCGCTTCGCTTAAGTTACAGGATTTTACGGGAGATTATGAGTCAGCTATCGTAACCGGAAAAGGCAGAAAGGACCGGCGCGTGTATTTTGAAAAAGATGCAAGAAATGCTCTCAAGGTATATCTTGCGGACAGAAAGAAACGGTTTGAGACCGGTCCGGATGGTGTTGTCGGGCCGGTTTTTGTAAATCAGCATGGAAAGAAGCTTTCCGTGTCTGGAATCAGGGAAATAGTTACCCGTTATTCAGGGCCGGAAGGCACGAATCATCATGTTTCGCCTCATACATTCCGGCATACCTTTGCCACTGAATTACTGGTACATGGCGCTGACATCCGTGCAGTGCAGGAACTTCTGGGGCATGCCAGTATTTCTACAACGCAGCGGTATACTCATATAACTACAGAAAAACTTATTGAAATATATAACCGTGCTCACCCGCACGGAGGAAAAAAGAAATGAATGAAATGTTTGAAAAAATACGGAGTACGACTGTAATAGCTGTCAAGAGAAACGGAAAAGTAGCTATGGCCGGTGACGGGCAGGTAACAATGGGAAATACGGTCATGAAAGGAAATGCACGTAAGGTCCGTCGTATATATGACGATAAAGTTCTTACCGGTTTTGCCGGTGCAACAGCAGATGCGTTTACTTTGTTTGACAAGTTCGAAACGAAGTTAAAAGAATTTAACGGAGATATTACAAGATCCGCAGTTGAACTGGCTAAACAGTGGAGAACAGACCGTTCTCTCAGTAAACTTGAAGCACTGCTCCTTGTTGCGAACGCAGAAAAAATTCTGTTGATTTCGGGCAGCGGCGATGTTATTGAACCTGAGACTGATATCCTGGCGATAGGTTCTGGTGGAAACTATGCATATGCTGCGGCTCTTGCCTATATGGAATGCTCGGATATGAGCGCGCGTGAAATTGCAGAGAAAAGTCTCGCAATTGCTGCAAATATATGTATTTATACTAATCATAATGTAACAGTGGAGGAACTCTGACCCATGGCAGACCAAACATATATCCCTGTAGTGGTTGAGTCAAAGCAGACAGATAAGACTGTTGTAAACGTAACGGCGGATCTTACTCCGCGGCAGATTGTTGAACGGCTTGATCTTTATATAATCGGGCAGCAGAAAGCCAAACGGGCTGTTGCGGTTGCCCTCAGGAACAGAGCACGACGCCTGAAATTGCCGGAAGATATCCGTGAAGAAATTGCTCCAAAAAACATTCTTCTGATCGGTCCAACAGGAGTTGGAAAAACTGAGATTGCCCGGCGGCTTGCAAAACTGTGCGGTGCACCTTTTCTAAAAGTAGAAGCAACAAAATATACAGAAGTTGGCTACGTAGGACGTGATGTTGAATCCATGGTGCGTGACCTTATGGCTGTAGGATATAATGATGTAAAGTCGGAAATGCAGGAAAAAATGAGGGAACAGTGTAAGCCGAAAGTTGAAGAAAGACTGCTTGATCTGCTGCTTCCCGGTTCGGGGAGAAAAAGCGGCGGAGATAAAGGTCCTGTCCTCGGTAATATATACGACGGCCGCTCTTCTGAACAGGTAAAAAATGTTTCTGTAGTTCCTGTACCAGGTGAAGAAGGCAATTCCGATAGTTTGTCGACGCGGGAAAGATTCCGGAAGATGCTGCGTGATGGTAAATTTGAGGACCGCGAGGTAGAAATGTCCGTACAGAAACGTCCTTCTGTACCCAGTATGGAGATTATAGCCGGCGGAAATATGGATGATCTTGAGAGTAGTCTGCAGAATCTTACCAATATGTTTACCAGCGGAAAATCACATCGCCGAACCGTAACGGTACGGGAGGCCCGCAGAATACTGACTGAAGAGACTCTTGACAGTATGGTTGATCCTGATAAAGTTTCGGATGAAGCAAAGAGGCGTGTCGAACAGGCTGGAATTATTTTTATTGATGAAATCGATAAAATTGCCGTCCATGGAGAATCCGGCGGGCAGGATGTTTCCCGTGAAGGCGTACAGCGTGATATTCTTCCAATTGTTGAAGGCAGCAATGTTAATACAAAGTATGGCGTAGTTGACACTACACATATTCTCTTTATAGCGGCAGGCGCTTTCAGTGTTGCAGCCCCAAGCGATCTGATACCTGAACTTCAGGGACGTTTTCCTCTCCGTGTAGAATTGGATTCACTCCATAAGGAAGATTTCCGCCGTATTCTTCTTGAACCTAAAAATGCACTCACCCGGCAGTATATAGCACTCCTTGAAACGGAAGGAGTTACGATAAAATTTACCGATGATGCAATCGACCGCATGAGTTTCCTTGCGGAAGATGTAAATGCCCGCAGCGAAAACATCGGTGCCAGGCGCTTGCATACCATTATGGAAAAAGTTCTTGATGAAATTTCTTTTAGTGCAGATGAACATAAAGGCGAAACAATTGAAATCAATGCAAAGTATGTGGATGAAAAATTGAAAGATGTCGTTCATGATCAGGATTTGTCCCGTTATATTCTGTAAATTAAAAGCAGCAAGAACAGGGATGTCCGTTCAGAGGGAGGCAGAATCTGCTTTACGGAT
>DCFS01000295.1:0-1134 GCA_002319875.1 Treponema sp. UBA1798
GCAAAACGGTAACGGATATGCGCATATATTTCAGGATAATACACAGCACTCTCTGCTGCATGAAACGGAGATGGCTGTGTTTTTTTAACGCTGGTATAGTGGCTTATAATCGTATAATCCCAGAGGATACGATGTCCCTCCGGATCCTATTTCAATGCGGTGTATCGTACCGTGATCCAGTATTACTTCATCTCCGCCGGTTATATATTTCAGATATTCAATCGCCGGAAACTGCACAAAAAGTTCTGCACCGTCAATAAGAAAGTGCAGGTTGTCGTAGCAGACGCTCAAGCCGCAGATAGAAAAAAAATCATCTTTTGTAATTTCAGACATGCCGTATTTGTAGGAAGGAATATCTTTTATAAAGTGTTCTGCCTGCTCTCTGCTGCTGCAGATGAACACGGTCGGTTTATTCTGTACATCTCCGGTAAACGGCTGCGCTTTCATTTTTTCAGGATCGATCGTTGCTTCCTTGAAAAGGACATACAGCTGCGGGCAGCGTTTTATTTCTTCATATAACTGGGTATTTGCATTGAGGCATACGGGAAAAATATTTTCCTGAATTACTTTGATTGCATTCTGTACATGACTCTTATACAGCGGATATTTTACCGCAAGCGGGCCGCCGTTTAAGCGGTAAAGATCGAGTTCATTGATGCAGTACATAAAAACGGAAAACCATTCCCTGTCAAATTCTTTATCGCTTCGGTTTTTTATGTTTTCCCGTACAAGGGAAAGCGCATAGTATACGTTTTCCCCATATGGCGAATAAATAAACGAACATGCAAGTATGTCACATATACCGCTTTGTTCCGCTTCGGAACTGCCAGGCGAATCTCTGTCCTGCAGTAGTTTCAGCGCCTTTTTGTTTTTCCGCTCTTCTTTTTTTAAAATCGCAGTAAAGCGGGAAACGCATGCAGTATCTGCCTGCATAGTTCCTTTTTTTCTCTGTTCTTCAACTGCTCTGATCTGCATTCCGTCTTCAGATTCAAGCTGCCACACTGAATCGCCGGTTTCATATGAAACGACGACAGAAGGGAGCGATTCACCGTTTTTTTCAAGATAGAGTGCGATAATTTTTTTGTCGCCGGTAATATAGTCAATCCAGTTACGTTCCCCTTGTATTGTTTCGTT
>DCFS01000295.1:1508-10220 GCA_002319875.1 Treponema sp. UBA1798
TCCTTTGGAATGCAGGACAGGCGTTTTTCATTTTTTTTCATATAGAATCCTCTCTTTAACGAATCGCTTATAAATTCCGGGCTTTTGCAAATACTCCGGATATGTTAATACTCCCACGTAGACAACCGTTCTCCATAGCTGCCATAGTTCTCTACGTCAAAACCCGGGAGCGGCAGTAAACAGTCAACAAATTTCGCGGAGGTAAGATTTACGTCGTAGTATGAAGTCCCGGCAGGCGACAGCGTACACCCTTTTACAGGATCTTTTCCTTCCATTCGTATCCTGAAAACCGCTCCTTCCTGCCCGCGGCTTATTCCGATGCTCTTAAAATAAACATTGTCATCCAGTATCCGTTCCGGATCCATTCCGCTTTCGCTTATCGCAGGATAGAGTTTTACATAGTAAGAACTACCGTTTGTAGTTATTTCATACGCACCATATACGTGCGCACATGAAGATCCTGATTCAGGATCATTGTCGCTTGCATAATAATAACCGTCAGGCGAAAAATAAAGCACGGCTTCCGCATAGTCACCATGGGTGTCAATTTCGAGCGGCCACGATAAAAGAGCCCGCTCCTGTACAGACCGGCGGACCGGTTGAAAAGGATTGCTGCTTTTTTCATTCAGTATCAGTAAATACCGTTCATTCTGGTACCGTAGTCCCTTGAAGGGATTATCGAGGGGAGGATTACTTCCCGTCACACTCAGAATGCCGTTCTTAAATCGCAATGAGTCAATATCAGTTATGTCTGTTTCCAGTACGTAAAGCAGATTAAAAGTCGTAAGCGAGTAAAAAAATACGCAGGGGGAGTAATACAGGCTGACTGCGAGTATTTTACCGTCATCGGAAACCGCCGTACAGTTTGCGTCTGAGGAAAATCCATTCGCTGCATCAGGATAGAAAAAGTACTTGTTTTTAATTTTCCCCTTAGTTCCATCCATAACGGAAAGCACGTCACCCGCTACTGCAACATTTCCGTCGGGGAGCACTATGCATTTACCGTAATCCTGTATACCAAACTCCGCAGGACTTGTATCCTTTTTTTCAGGATCATATGACAGTATAGTAAGTTTTTCACTTGCAGAAAGACAGATGAGCTTTTTGCCGTCAGGGCTGAAGCCGGCAGAGCTGAATGGACATTCATAGGTTGAATCTTTGTACGGTGGTTTTTCCTCTATCCCCGAAAGTGTTTGTTTTGAAAAATCATATACCAGTAACTGCCACATATACGGATATCCCTGTGTCGATACGGACCAGATCAGATAGTTTCCATCTTTACTGCATACCATAGAGCCTGTATATTCATACGTGTCATGAAGCGTGACAGGGCAGATCTTTTCAACAGCTCCCGTACTTATCGTACATTCACGCACAAAACCATGCGCAGGGAAATAGAATTTTAAACTATCCGGAGAAAAAGCGCAGCAGCCTTCATTATCGCGGTCTGAAGAACGATCGGAATCTGTAAATTTGGAAATATCGATTTTCTGCAGGACAGAGTCGTCTTCCATTCGGGATATGTCTATTACGCTGTCATATCTCACAGCACACAGCGTACCGTCACTGCTTACCAGCGAACTGTATTCTTTATACCAGATATCTTTCCGTGAAATTTTACATACTGATGCTTCCGCCGTATCTGTTTCAGTTGCATTGAAAATATTGCCATCGGAAATAAAGGCTCTGCTTAACACCTCAGCTTTCAGATATCCGCCGAAGCACCAGCCGTAATCACCGTTTTTTGTACGTATATAGCACCACCGGTCCGTTATTCCGTCGACAGTCTGCTGAATGCCGATTTTTTCTATCACAACAGTGTCATTTTTCTGGAGCAGACCGGTTTTGTCTGCACGCAGGCTCTGTGCCGAACGTATTTTAAGATTATCCAGAACGGCAGCCCTGCATTTGAGGCTGGCTGCCGTTATCCGGGCTTCCGCACCGCTGCAGATAACCCAGAAAAAAAGCAGAATACCTGCTGTCTTTTTCATAAAATTTTCTCCTGCCTTAAAAAAATAGTTTACCATGTATCATGCCCTGCGTCATCTCTTTTTGTTGAAGAAATGAGGCGTTTTCAAAAGTCAGACGGGTTTTGAAAACGCAACTTCAGATGTAATGATGGTATTAAATCCCGACAGCGATACCTTTAGAGAACTCCATATCCCGCTGCCTGCGGCGGGTATCTTCGAGCCGCTGATCAGCGGAGAATGGGCTTCCGGATTTTTACATTACGTCCGTCAGTGCCTCAATGTCATCGGCGAAGAGATACTTTCCGGCATACCGGACAGGTGCCCTGCCGTATCTGCATCCGACAGTGTTATAAAAAAACGAACTGCAATAGTCTTACGCATTCCCTGGTCCGTTCATATAACTGTGAACAGGTTTCTTTGTTACCGTTCCGGATCCATTCTGATAGAATACCTGCCATAGTATAGCTCAGGATAATTATGATATATTCAGTTTGTTCTGCGGTCAGATTTTTTTTCGGGAAGAAAGCGCTTTTCATTTTACTTTGGTTTTTCCGGTGTGAATTGATAATTATATCAATCCGGTTATTTTTTACGATAGCCTCCAGTATGTGTTCGTTCTTATACCATATCCTTATAAACTTTTTTACAGTTTCTTCTGCAGAATATAAGCGTCGCTTATTGTCCGGTTGTGCGATTTCATCGAAGATCTGATCACATTTATATTCCAGTACATCTGTTATGCAGTCAAAATGTCTGTAGAAGGTTGTCCTCCCGACAGATGAAGCCCTCTGAATATCCGTGACCGTTATTTCTGAGAGACTTCTGGATTTAAGGCAGGTAAGAAGTCCCTCTGTGATTAGTGTATCAGAAGCCTCTGAACGTTTATCCTTGTTTATATGATACATTATTGACCCCTGTGTTTCACAACGAAAGACGCGTTATTGTGTGTTATAATTTAAAATGATACAAGCATATTGGAAATATGTGAAGCTGTCTTTATTGACAGGAAGGAGAAGCATATGCTTGATAAATGGTGCGATAAGATATGGCTGTATGTTCTTTATTTACTGGGAACAGTTATGGCTGCAGCGCTGGTTATTAACTGGCAGTCATGGACGCAGATACAGAAAATTCTGGTATTTTCTACTGTTGTTCTGCCGCTGCATGTACTGGAGGAATGGCAGGTTCCGGGCGGATTTCATTACCAGTATAATCTGACACAAAGATCTCTGCATCCGGACTGCTATCCGATGAACCGTCTTACGGACATGATAACCAATTTCGGAGGGGAACTGTTTATGATAGGTCTTTCGGTATATGGTTCAAATACAGGTATTATTATTGCTCTGGCCATTTTCAGCGCTTTGGAAGTTGTTATTCATACCTTTTTCGGCATAAAAATGTATAGTTTGTTTCGGATGAAAGGTAAACGTACAATTTACGGTCCGGGGAGCGTTACAGCATATGCGGGGTTTGGTACGATAGGATTATTATCATTGTATTGGCTTATAAAATCAGGTACTATCCCTGCCGACTGGCTGGTGGCTGTCGTAGTTCTTTTCATCATGCTGGCAGGCTTTATTCTTGTTCCTGAGAATTTACTGAAAAGTGAAAAAACGGCATTTCCTTTTCACAGCGCCATGTATTTCAGTAAATATATTGCAGGTTGACCCATTTTCAAAGTTTTGTTAGCTTCAAGAACGGTTTTTGCGGAAAATTTATAAATCCCTCTATTTTAACGGTTTGTAAATTTTCTGTACATGATTTTGTGATTAAGAAGTCCATTATGGATACGCTGATTAAGTCACCGGGATTTTATCAGCGTATCCATAAATGTATTGACGATCTCAATGAAAACAGGATCATCCTCTGCAGCTGTTTTTCCATCGGGCGAAACTATGTAATCACCGCACTCCTGTACCTGATTCTGTTGTGCAAATATTTTTTTTGCATGAAATGCGGCTCAACTCTGTTGCAGATAATCTATCGCGACTTGAGCATACATCGCAGCACCTGTTTCAAGGGCATTCTCATCAATCCAGAAATAGTCGCTGTGCTGTGGCGCTTCTCCGCCGCCGCCCAGAGATGCAAAGGCGGCCTGGCAATGGGTTGTGTATTCCGCAAAATCCTCTGCACCCATCATCATTTGTGCTTCTCCGGCAAGTTCCGGTGATTTAACGACCTTTTTAGCAGAACTGCTGATAAGTTTTGTTGCTTCAGGATCATTTACCAGAACTTCTGTCATCATGGTGTATTCAACTTCCGCTGTGCACCGGTATGCTTCAGCAGTTTTTTTTGCAATCCGTTCTATAATACCAGGCAGAGAATGATGTATTTCAACATCAAAGCATCTGCAGGTACCTTCCATTTCAGCTTCACCGGATACGATGTTAAACCGTGTTCCCGACACAAGTTTTCCTACTGTTACAACGCATGGCTGCATGGGTGTTAATTCCCGGCTTACAATACTCTGCAGATTCATAACAATTGCTGCTGCTGCAACAGTTGCATCTATTCCTTTTTCCGGCATGGAACCATGGCTTGCTTTTCCTGTAACTTTTATTTTGAAAATATCAGCACACGCAGCCATTGCACCCGGTTTTGTCAGAATACATCCCGGAGTCAGGGTGGAGAAAATATGCATGCCAAAGATCATATTTACCCCTTCAAGTCCGCCTTGTTTTACGACAAGTTTTGCACCTTCTGCAATTTCCTCTGCAGGCTGGAAAATGAATCTCACGGTACCATTGAGTTCGTCCTTCATACCTGAAAGAATTTTTGCTGCACCAAGAAGCATCGATGTATGCGTGTCATGACCGCAGGCATGCATGAATCCGGGATTTTCGGATTTAAATGGGACATCCGTTTTTTCCGTTATTGAAAGCGCATCTATATCGGCACGGAGTGCAATCATTTTTCCGGGTTTTTTACCTTTTATTTCTGCAATAATTCCCGTCGGATCAAGTCTTCTGAATGAAATACCGTCCTTCTCAAGTTCCTGTGCAATTACCCCTGTCGTACGAACCTCGTGAAGGCTTGCCTCCGGATGTTTGTGTAAATCTTCTCTTATAGCAATGATATATGGTGCTACTCCATGCGCTTTGTCCTTAATTGCCTGTGACATTTATTAACCCCCCAAAATAAATTTAAAAGTAACTGCCTTCAATAATATAAATTTGCCGTAATTCAGTATTTATATCGAGATATATTTCTCTCTTTGAATTAAGAGCATCTCTAAAAAACACAGTTTTCAGAGGTTCCCTTAAATAAAATTTTTGAGTATGCCTGCGACAAGAACCGATACTATCGTGACACATACAAAGCCCGCAACAAGCATTTTGGGCATTATTATACTGGAAATCGCTTTAGACTTTTCGGTATCTTTTATCTCACTAAGAGCCTCGTTTACCAGCATGACATTCAGAGGAAATCCTAAAAAGGCGTTGAGTACAATTGCGTAACAGGACCAGAACGATTCACTTGTTTTGAATATTTTATGCGCCACAAAGGCGATAATCGTAAGTCCCAACGTTGCAATAACCGTAAGACCAAGCGTTATACCGATTACCGGTAACAGTAGTTTCGGCGTGGCAAAAGAGAATGAACAGAACAGATATCCGAGAAGAAATGTCATCAGCATTCCATCTGATTTTGCTTTTCCAAGAGCATCTGATTCCAGAAATCCGAACTCATTTGCAGCGAAACCGAAAATCAGACACCATACATACTGGGAAACCCATCCGTGTGTTAAAATTTGAAGAAAGTATGAAATTAGTGCTATAACAGAAAGCTTTAAAAGTATTGTATTAACACTCCAGAATTTTTCTTTGGCCGTTGTATTTGATGCTGCAGAAGATGTTTTTTGAACAATAGCCTCTCCATGCAGATTCCCTGAAGTATACAATTTATCAAGCCTCTTTATTTCTTTCCTCAAACAGTACGCTGTGACCGGAAAACCGACAAGCCCCTGCACAACCATTGTCATCAGCGCGACCAGTTGTGCCTGCGGATTATTTGCAGCTTTTGCAGCTTCTGACATAATAGATGCTGCAATTGCAGCCCCTGTCAGTACAGGTGTTGCCGCAACAGCATTTGCTTTTCCGAAAATAAGAACTCCTATGGATAAGGAAATTATGCATATTCCTAAGATACCAAGCAGACTGATGATTACCGTGCGCCATTGAGCCGCCATTTGTTTCCTGTTAATCAATGTTCCGAGGTGTATAATCAGCAGTACAACAGTAATTTTGTATATACCTGAAGAAAGGCCTGCATTATCTGCAAGAGTTGCCGGCAGAACTGTCCAGAAACCTGCAATTAACAGTATCATCATAACGAGTGCACTGGGGATCCATCCCTTTGTTTTTTTTGATACCAGTTCACCGGCAACCATTGCTGCCAGAATAATTGCAAATGCAAGGTACTGGGTTGAGGAAATGTACGTTTTTACCGCTTCCATAGTTTTAATGCTCCTTATATTTTTTTATCTGTACTGTTTTGAGATTTATATATAAAAAAATAATGTATAATTTTGCATTTACTCTCAATTTATTGTTTATTTATACATTAGAATGATTTTATAAAATAGTCAATATTACTGATTTATCCCGGCATACGATTTTGTTACTGTTTTGTGTGTGACTATACAACCTGTAGATTTGATATTACTACCGGATATGCAATATAATACGTTTTATCAAAAAGGAGGTCCGGATGCCGCTTATTACCATTCATATATTCCCTGAAATGGATGATGAAAAAAAAGGAGGGGCTGCACTCTGTCTTGCACAGACAGTGAGCCGTATACTCGGTACGGACATCCGCCTGTATTCAGTGAGCGTAGAAGACGTTTCTGAACGTAACTGCAATGCAACGATTAATTGTACTGCCGACGGCGAAAAGCGCCTGATGCGTATATACCGTGGAAGCCCGTACTGCATGGACGAAAAAGAATTCCTTCGCCGTTTTGAAGAAAGCAGGCCCGATACGGGCGGGGAAGGTTTCTATCTTGATGAAAAGGAATTGTGTACCTCTCATTATCCCGGTTCCACGTTTCTGTCTCACAAATTCGGAGTATATACGATTTCTACGGAAATGGAGCGGAGCGGACTGCTCCCCGTATTCAAAACTAAAGATAAAGAAAAAGCGTTTACCTGTTTCTACTATAAAATAATGGTTCAGTCGAATTATTACCGTCACTGTAAACTGAATCTATCGGACAGTTATTCAGGACCTCTTGCACTTATCACTATTCCTCTGTACGGAAGGCTCAGCAATACACTCAAAATGAAAACGTGCAGTGCTGCAGCCGGGGCCGTCGCATCGTCACTAGGTATCCGCAGTGACTGTATCTATGTGTGTGTTACAGATGTCACCAGAAAGGAACTGCAGATGTCATGCGGAAGCGACGGTATTTCCGAAAGCTCAAAACTTTTCATCCGTGACGGCAGTGTATACCGCATGGAAAAAGAAGAGTTTCTCAGGCGTATTAAGGAAGAAAATCCTGATACCGGCGGATACGGATTCTTTTTGAACGGAAAACGGCTTTTTCCCAAGAAGGGCAATGAATATGACAAACTTGACTATAAAGACGGTACATGGGTTTATTATCGTAAGCGCAGCGGAGAACGCGGAAAAATAGAACTTGAAACAGCCGATGAAGTAAAAGCGTTTTCGAAACTGTACTGTTCAATTATGAGCGAGGTTTTTTTCTTGCGCTGCCGGCTGGCTGTAAAGTAGTTCCGCCTGCCCCGTGTGCCTTCTATCGTAAGCTCTGCATTACATTCCTGATACCCTGTAAGGAAGAAATCCAATGCTTGAAAAAAGGACTTAATTCTTTTATGATAAATTTATGCTTCCCTGTAGTATAAACTTTCTCCGGAAAGCGGAATATGAAAAAAACATCCTTTTAAACCGTTTAGCGTGTGCTTTTCTGTTCCTTTTTATTTTGTGTGCCGGGTGCTTCCCTCTGCCGGCTGTTTTTCATCGTTATGACTATCATGATCCCGATGCAAACAGGTTTGACCTGTATCAGGAAAGTGGTGACTGGGTTTATATACTGAAAGATGATCATACGGTCCTTATTGTTGATTACACGGGTAACGGCGGCGATGTTGTTATTCCGTCTTCCATCGGCGGATATCCGGTTACGGCACTCGGAGGGCGTCTTTTCTGCTGGGCTCCAATACACGATGTTCCCGTGATACGTTCCGTTTTTATTCCGGAAACAGTAACATTTATAGCCAGCTTTATTTTCAAGTGGATGGATGAAGCAGGCGGTTGTAACGTTGAAACGATGAGAGTCGCACAATCGAACCCTGTGTATGAAATTTATGACGGCGGGTTGTATAATAAAAAAGAAAAATCACTGCATACGTGTATTTTATCGGAGCCCGGTCTGTCCGGCAGCTTTACGGTAAAAGACGGAACTGAGATACTGGGCCCGCGTTCCATCAAGCCGGGTGTATTTGAAGAAATATATCTGCCTGATACATTGAAGGAAATAGCGGATTCCGCTTTGGGAAAAGAAACTCATCCCGCTGCCCTTGTTATGGAGATTCCCCGTTCGGTAGAAAAAATTCCCCTTGATACTGTCTGGCCTTCAGGTGTGTCTTTCTCGCCGGATAATCAGACTTATGAGGTTACGGGGGACTGTATCTATAATAAAAAGACGCAGGTACTCCTGTCTGCGCTTGATACAAATCAGCGCACTTATGCAATAAAACCGGGGACCCGGCGGATA
>DCFS01000318.1 GCA_002319875.1 Treponema sp. UBA1798
ATCTGTAAATAGCGCTTACGTATTTTGTGTGGAAACTGAAGAACAGCCGGTTAAAGCATGTGGGGTAAAACCGGCCGTTTTATGCTGTATTCCCTGTTTCCTAAAAACCGCTGATAACTTCCTGTTTTAACGCTTTAAGAATGCAGCAGGCAAGCCTGACCGCATTGCCAAAATCTGAAAAAGAAGCAATTCCATAGTGCGTATGAATATAACGTACGGGCAGCCCTATCACGATCGTCGGCACACCGTGTCCTGAAACATGGATCGGAGCGCCATTTGTCGAGCCGCCGGTTCTGACCGATTCCTGTACCGGGATATCTTTTTCTTCTGCAAGTCCCAGTGCAAACCGCTGGAATCTGGGATTGGTGATCATGCTTTTGTCGATATGCCGCAGCATGGGACCGTGTTTTATTGCCGTCTGGATCATATAGGACTCTGAAAACGTATCATCTGCCGGACAGCCTTCAAATACGATGGCTGCATCCGGTTTAATGCTGCCGGCTGTTACGCCTGCTCCGCGCAAGCCCACCTCCTCCTGGACGGAATAATCACACGTTATATTTACGGCAAGTTCTTCATGTTCCAGTTCACGGAGTGTCTGGATGCTGGCTGCACAGCCGAGCCTGCAGTCGAAGGCCTTCCCGAACATCAGGTCCCTTCCCGGAAAATATTCAAAAGCTACGTCCGGGACAACCGGTTCCCCGATTCTGATCCTGAAATTGCGGACGGCCTCCTGTGCAGAGCCAGCTCCGATGTCAATGGCCATAGAGGAAATATCTGCCGGTGCATTTTTTTCTGCCTCAGTCATAAAGTGCGGCGGCTTACTGGCAATAACGCCGGGTATATATTCTCCGTCTGCATTGCGGACACGGACTCTGTGTGCCGGAATGTTATTGGCGACCCATCCACCCAGAGTGATAAAACGGAGCATGCCGTTCGGCTGAATCGCCTGAACCATAAACGCTACTTCGTCACTATGCGCGTTGATCTGTACAATGGGTTTATCCCCACAGTTCTGCCTGCGGCTGAGATACAGATTACGCATGCAATCTTCAGAAAATTGCCCCAGGCCTTCTCCGTATCCGCGGAGTATTGTGGTAATTTCATCTTCAAATCCGGATGCACCGTTTCCATTGGAAAGCGCTTCGATCATTTCAATACTTTTCTGCTCATTCATATAATTTCCTGTTCCTTCCTTCAGTAATATTCCTGTCCGTGGTCGTCCTGAAAGTTTCACTTCCCCGGAGACAGTCCCGATTATAATGCCCGCCCTGTAACCGGAAAACGCTGATAAAATCCCGACTGTGGTACCTTTAGAGAACTGCGTATCCCGCCGCCCGCGGCGGGGATGATTATTCTTCGAACGTCCCCTTTTTCAGAACTTTTTTCTCTGACATCATTATCGTTCCTCCGCAGATAACCGTATCTATCGTATAATCCTTATCCAGAAGCAGCATGTCCGCATCGCTGCCTTCTGCAATGATACCTTTTCTTGGATACAGATTCAGCGCCTGTGCGACATTTCCGGTTACCGGCCGGATTGCCTGAGGCAGCGGGACACCAAGTTCGAGAACAAGAGATCTGATCACTTCATGCATTGTTGTAATTTTTCCGACTCCCATTCCGATTACTTCTTTTCTGTCATTCCATTTCGGCAGACTTCCGTTTGAATCCGTACTCATGGTAATCAGTTCCTGCGGGGCCAGCGTGAAAGCCTTCTGAATCTGTTTTGCCGTTTCCTGTATCCGCTGTCCGGAAGTAAAATCAATATATCCTCCCATATTGGCAAAACGGATGGCATCATCGAAAATATGGCCGACGTGCGTGGGCCGGAATACGGAAACAGGGATATCTTCTGTTTTCAGAATATCGAAAATCATATCAAGTTTTTGATTTCCTGACCCGGTGTGCATGTGCACGATGCCCGGTTTGCCGGAAAGAACGCCGCCGAGTCTTGCTTCCGAGGCAAGACGGACCATATCTTCTTTAGACATATTGGAACAGCGGTGGTCGGAAATGGCAATTTTAACGCCGATGACTTCTTCAATAAATACGATATCCTTTTTGACGCTTCCTGTCAGCGTAGGGGAAGGATATTCGTATGAACCCGTCAGACAGAAAGCGGTAAGACCGTATTGTTTCAGCGCTTTAACTTTTGCGATCAGGTTGGCAACGCTGCGTGTCGTTGCATCGGTTCCGAGAAGACCGACCAGTGTCGTTACTCCGCCCCGTGTACAGTCTGAAGGTACCAGTTCCGGAACACGGTTTGCATATCCGCCTTCTCCTCCGCCCCCCGTTACATGAACGTGCTGATCTATATAACCGGGAATGGCAATCTTTCCGGTTCCGTCCAGTACGGTAAGCGTTTTCATTTTGTAGTTCAGATCTTTTCCGATTTCCTCTACTTTGCCGCCTGCGATCAGTACATCGACCGTTTCCGGATCATTTTTTTCATAGAGCGTAACATTTTGTATCAATAACATTGTTTGTTCCTTCCTGCTTTGGTTTTATGCCGGCAATTTGTTTCCGGTATATACTGATTTTACACACTAGGTGTCGATCTTTCCAGATATTTTTATAGTAAAGTATGTTATTTTATAAAAAAAGTAAAGTAAATACTTGACATATCCGGAAGATATTATATACTGCTGTCTGTAACCCGTAAAAATTATGACAAAGACGTCAACTGCAGTTATGCTGCAGATTTGACGTCTTTTTTTTTGCTGCCGGAAACAGCAATATAACAAAACTGTGATATCATTAATTCTGGTATTTCGAA